>JBLIME010000040.1:0-15093 GCA_047638515.1 Pseudohongiellaceae bacterium | reverse complement strand
CGAGCTGCTTGTCGTGTGAGTATTCGATGTCGGCATATCGACCTCCAATATGAGCAAATACGACACAGTCTTTGTCTGTGAGTTTTTCGAACAATCCGTTCGCGTCAGTTGCATCCGTGTCTACATCCGAAAGATCGTCAACTAGGGCGTGAGACGAGCGGTGAATAGGCTGTCCCTCCTCAAGATATAAGACATTGCGGTCGCCACCGAGCCCAGTATTGCCCGACCATTCATAACCCGGAAAAGTGATGAAGCGCATGTCCTCATTAAACTCAGCCGTTAACTCATTAAGATGGTACCAAAACTCTGTGGTTATTTGGAAATCATTGCCTTGGTGCACCGCCACATCTAAAAAAGCGCAGTCTCTTGCAAATGAGAAGAAATCTCTAGCGGAATTGGTACCGATGGTCTCTTCTGATTGGCCGTGAAGATCACCCCAAAAAGGTAATAATTGAGTTGTTGTTTTAATCCGCAGAGGGTTAGACGTGGCAACCGGAGTACCATCGTCAGTCAAAAGATCAATAGTTAGGTCGCCGGCTTGTGACACACTTAGGTCTTCTAACACAACTGCAAATTTACCGGGCGTAAAGGTAACGCTTGCCGGCAAACCACAGATGGCAGTGCTAGCTCTCAGCACAAACGTCTGATCGCATTGATTGCTTGGATTACCCCAACAATCTTCACCCTTCAGAGATAAACGAAACGACTCACCCACACATCGTTCAGAGGGCACAATGGCTTTCCAAAGAACAGGCTTACCTGGAATAATTTTAATTTCAGGTTGTCTCGGCAACTCCACATAGTTATATACCGCGATAGCGTCAACTAACACTCGAAACTCGAAGGTGTCCTCGCAGAAAGTTTGCAAACGAATACCAGGGCTACCACCGCTGCGGTCGCCAAAGTTAATAACAATTTGATCACCTTCGCGTAAAAAGCCACGCACAACTTTGATATAAATAGTTTTATCCCAGGGGCGGATATTACGTTTCATATCGTACTCAACGTGTAGTATGGCACCATTTGAGGCCGCAACAGTGACATAGTTGGGCGCCTCGGGGTTATCAAACTGAGGTCGACCCATATCGCTGGCAAACCGATGTACCACTTTAATTGAACCAGTATCGTCAATCCCGAAGTAACCCGCCGTATAGGTTAAAGTAAAAGACGCAAAAGAACCGGCTTCAAAACTACCAAATGGGTGCACCACAGCACTCCCCATCTTCTCAGGCAAATAGGTTGAATGTGGCATTGAGCTCTCCAGAACATTTTCAGATTGCAGTCAAGTTCATGCTAATTGCGTCTCTTCACTGATTATTGGTTATACTCACTTGTGTCGCGAGCTACTAAAATAAGTGTTTGTGGTTACAGTTACTTGTTCATAGTTACTTGTTCATCGTTATTAATCGAGACTCATCAGCCTCAGTAATACGCTCCACCAGACGTCTGCAGCGCCACTTCATATAGCTTCGCGCTTGAATCAGACCGAATTGATTGTAACGCTGACGCTATGTTCAATGCACTTTAGGTGATCAGCACTTAACCATATTATAATTACTGTAGTGTAATTATAATATGGTGGTCATTAATGAATGTCTACATAAGAATAGGCGTTACATTTGGTGACAATATGTTATGTTGTCCAACGAGTTCTGGAGATTGGGCACCCGCTTGCAGCGTATATAAAGGTTGATGAATCAAACAGTCAAGCAGCAAGAGGAACCGTAGCATTGATTACCGTGAACACACGTCGAATTTCCCAGTTTTTTAATGAGGCCAACCTTAACTACCCACCTTCAATGCCCAAGTATTTAAAACTCTGTGAAGTGATTCAAACGCTCATCAATAACCGTGAGTATCACCCCGGCGATAAGCTGCCAACGGAGTCAGATTTGTCTGCGGCTCTACCCGTCAGCATAGGCACTATTCAAAAAGCGCTGGCTACGCTGACTGATCGCGGCGTACTAACTCGGACCCAGGGGAGCGGGACATTTGTCGCTAATAAAAGCTCAGAGCTAAGTGACCTTTGGCATTTTCGTTTTATAGATGACGTCAGTCAGAAAATACTGCCGGTCTTTACTAAAGTAATTGCTATCGATAGAGTCCGCAATTATGGTCCGTGGACGGTCTTTTTAGGCGAAGATACTCATTATGTGCGCATCACTCGTGAGCTTGATGTGAATCAAGAGTTTAACGTCATTGGTCAGTTCTTTTTGCGAGGCAGCGATTTCGACGCGTTAATGAACGATGATTTAATACAGTTTGAAGGTGTTCATTTGAGGTGCATAATTCAACAGCGCTGGGGAATATCGACACAAAAAGTGACTGAACGTGTTGTCGCTGAAACCTTTCCTGAAGCAATTTGTCGATGGCTGCGCATACCCTACTACAGCATGGGACTTGTCGCTCAAATTCTGGCTTACACTTACAAAGATAAACCTTTGTCGTTTCAACAACTTTTTGTTCCGCCAAATGCGCGGCCTCTGGAAATACGTGAACACCAACCTAGATAAAGACTCACTTTGAAGGAACTCGACTAAGGCCTTTTATTGAAACCTGTGGGTTGACTACAAAATTTATAGACGAACAACTATGCCGTTGATAGTGAAATTCGAATTTCTCGGGCTGTGTGGTTAAAGGCGTTTAAATAATCGCGCTAGCATCGATTGACCCATGCATTCATCTATTCGTTACAATCTACAGGTAGACCGCTGGCGTAGACCTATTCCCTTGTCTACACTCAGAACAGCTTAGTTCAAAATCGACTAGCCGCCGATAATACTGTCGAAAAAATCGACATTAAAGGGAACTTTCATCATGCTACCCATAATTAAAGAGATACCAAAATTGCAAATTTCTTGGAATGTAAAACTTAAAGCAGTCATAACTATTACTCTAGTCGGACTCGTGTTCGTGGCAGGTTCTGGGCTGGTGGGACTAAAGACCGTAAAAACTAGTTTTGCCGAACAGAAGCAGGCGACAGACTATAATATGGTATCGGTTTTACTGGCCAATACGCTCCTCGAGCTTAAACTTGAATCACAAAATTTAACAACGGCAAACAGCGACGACTTTGACAATAAATTAACTGCACTGAGCGACCTAGCATCGACAATCGTGGTAGCCACGGGCGACATGAACAATACTGATTTGTCGGCGCTCTCCAATCGTTTAAATGAACTTGTAAAAACCTATATTGCATACAACAAAGAGATACTAGCAGGGCGAGGCATTATTGGCTTTACGCCTTTAGAAGGTAAATTAAAAGTGCTTTACGACGCTCAAGACACCATGGAGAAGGCCAGTTTCTCGATGGTTGAAGACGATGTTATTACAATGATTACAGGCCAGAAAGGTTATCTGATTACTAAGAGCGAAGATGACCGACGAACATTAGAGAAAGGCTTATCTAATCTAGAAGCTATGGTGAGTGAAATGGGCTGGCAAGATATAAAAATTGGTGAACTAACCTTAGCGTATCGTGCAGCCTACGATGATATTCAAGACTTGTTTTCTGCAGAGTCTGCCATAGAGGCACAATTGCAGCCCGTTTTTAACGAGCTCAAAGATATTGTTGCACAACAGAAAGTAATTCTCGACGAAGACATTATAGTTCAGGTGACCGCGAAAGCCGATGACGCCCAACAAACAGCGACGAATATTATGCTGGTAGCAGCCTTAATCGTGGCACTTGTCATTCTTACAAGTTTAGGAACAATCGCACGGGAGTTAAATGTACAATTAAAGTACATGCACAAGTTTCTCAAAAAAGTTGCCGAGGGTGACTTTTCGGGTCGTTTAAAAACTAATAGCAATCAAAAAGATGAATTCACGCAGCTAAAAACTGCCGCCAACTTGATGGTACATGATATTTCTAGGGTCATTGCCGAGGTTGTTGATGGCAATAATACGGTGTTGAATATTCGTCGCCACCTTGAAAAAGCAGTGGCAGAACTCGCCGTAACCAGCGTTCAGGTAGAAACTAAAACTCAACAATCTACCGCTGCAACACATCAAATCTCTAATGCCGTGGACGATGTTGCCCAGCGCTCAGTGGGTGTCAGTGAAACAATACAATCTGCCTCTAAGAGTACACAAACAGGTGGCAAGGTCATAAACGAGTGCGTGGATTCTATGACGCAAATTGTTAGTTTGATTAACGAGACACATACAGAAGTTGAAGATTTAACCCAATCTAGCACTAAGATGCTGGGTATTATTGATGTCATTAATGGCTTGGCAGATCAGACAAACTTATTAGCACTGAACGCGGCTATCGAGTCTGCCAGAGCGGGCGAAGCAGGTAGAGGCTTTTCTGTTGTTGCCGATGAAGTGCGTGCACTCGCTCAAAAAACGGTGAGTGCGACCACCAGTATTGGGGACATCATCGAGAGCTTTAATATGCAATCGAAAAAGATGGGAGCTCTGATGAAACAAGGTATTAACTTAACATCGGCGGGCCAGGAACATGCTAATAATGCACGGTCATCATTTGATTCTATCGACAGCTCAATTCAGAAGGTGGTCGGCGAGATGGACCAGGTGGTTACGGCGGTTGAAGAGATCTCCCACAACACCAATGACATTGCGACCCAAGTTGGCGATATCTGCAAGCAGAGCGAATCCGCCAAAGCGATAAGATTACAGCTGGAAGATTATTCGCAACAACTGTCGAAACAGACAAAAACAATCGCTAATATTACCGATCGTTTTATCTATGCAACAGAGTCGAGCAATCAGCAACACAGCAGCCGGTAATTAAGTAGCTTGTTCAGTTGACAGTTAAGTGAACCGGCATAGTTATGACTATGAGCACTACTGTCACAGCACACTTTATAAACGCGTTTTAAGTGGTATTAAGGTGCGGCAAACCATACAATTGTTTTATTTATGGACTAGGCATGCGTGTTAAAAGCACCATGTCTGTTAAAAGGTTATTGATTCATGGGCGTGACTAAAATGGGAGAAACTCCAAAGGGGACTCTCTTTACAATTTCAGCGCCTTCTGGTGCCGGCAAAACAAGTTTGGTCAGAGCACTGCTAGATCAAGACGACAACACACAGGTTTCAGTTTCTTTTACCACCCGCGCCATGCGTCCGGGCGAGCTCGATGGCCGCGACTATCACTTCATTGATAAAAATCGCTTTGACGATATGCTAGCTAACACTGAGTTCCTAGAGCATGCCAAGGTATTTACCAATTATTATGGCACCTCGCAAGCTTGGGTGGATGCCGCCCTAGCGCGGGGTAAAGATGTGATTCTAGAAATAGATTGGCAAGGTGCCGCTCAAATCCGAGGACTTTTACCAGAAACTGAAGGCATATTTATTTTACCGCCCTCGCGTGGCTGTCTACAAGAACGATTGCGTGGACGCGGCCAAGATGACGAGGCAGTTATTGAAGAGCGCATGCAAGAGGCCAAAAATGAAATGTCACATTTCATAGATGCCCAGTGGCTTATCATCAATGATGATTTTGAGCAGGCACTAATCGAACTCAAAAGCATTGTCTTAGCACAGCGTCTAAAAGCCTATTCTCAGCAGCAAAAATATGGCTCATTACTGGTTGATCTATTGTCCTGAGCGACTATTTTGTCTACAATATTATGCTTAACATTATTTCTTTTTACCCTTGGATAAAATTTTATGGCACGTATCACTGTCGAAGACTGTCTTGAACATGTTGACAATCGTTTTGAGCTTGTTCTTGTTGGTACAAAAAGAGCTCGTCAATTGGCTACTGGTGGCAAAGAGCCTATGGTTCCAGAAGAAAATGATAAACCCACCGTCATTGCTTTGCGTGAAATTGAAGAGGGATTTATTAAACCCAGTATACTTTTAGAAAAAGACGAGCCCGATTATAAAGAAGAGTTCGTTATTGATACTTCTGCGTCTTTAATTGACAGTCCGTTAGACACACCCGACACAGATATAACGATTTAATATTTTTGTTTCATTTTTAACGAGGCTGCATGGATTTCGTTTGTTACTTTTTTATGCCTCAATCGATTTGCCCTCAGGTGCTACTAGAGCATCTGAGGCTCTCGCCTAGACTTCTCATAGCACTCGCTAATATAGATAGGTTCAATACATGCTTGCCATAGATGTATTGGCTGAAGAACTATCACACTACCTAGATGCTGATAAAATTGACATGGTCCGCCGAGCCTATGAGCGTGCACGCTGCGCCCACGAAGGTCAAATGCGCTCCAGCGGCGACCCCTATATTACCCACCCTCTAGCGGTTGCTCGTATTTTATCGGGTATGCGCATGGATCATCACAGCCTAATGGCTGCTATGTTACACGATGTGATCGAGGATACCGGAGTCAGTAAAGAGGAGCTAACGGAAGAGTTTGGCGAGACTGTTGCTCTGCTGGTGGATGGCGTCAGTAAACTCACCCATATTGAATTTGCTAGTCAAGAAGAAAAGCAGGCCAGAAACTTTGAAAAAATGGCACTAGCCATGGCCAAAGACATCCGCGTAATCATCGTCAAGCTTGCCGATAGATTGCACAATATGCGCACACTTGGGCCTTTAAAGCCCGTTAAACGTCGTCGTGTTGCGCGTGAGACTCTCGATATTTATGCCCGTATTGCCGGCCGACTTGGCATGCAAGATCTACGCATAGAATTCGAGGATAGAGGTTTTGAAGCGCTTTATCCACTTCGAGCTAGGCGCTTACGGGCAGCAGTAGCGATGGTTCGTAATAAGCAGCAAGAGCTCGTTAACGACACCAAGGAGTCGCTCGAAAATCAATTGCAGCGTTGGGGTATCGAGGCCACGGTAATCGGCCGTGAAAAACACCTCTACAGTATTTATAAAAAGCTCCATGGCAAAAGAAAATTTCGCGATATTACCGATGTTTTTGCTTTCCGAGTTATTACCGACGATGTCGAGTCCTGTTACAAAGCACTCGGTGCGGCACATATGCTTTATAAACCGATTCCCGATCGTTTTAAAGACTATATCGCGATTCCAAAAGCCAATGGCTATCAGTCTATTCACACCGTGCTTCACGGCGTTGAGAATATTCCAATCGAGGTACAAATCCGCACTAAAGAAATGGATGCTATCGCAGGCTCGGGCATTGCTGCGCACTGGCTGTATAAGTCGGAAGAAAACCATACCAGCAAATCACGTGCGCGCCGCTGGGTTAATAATTTACTGGAGCTGCAACAAAATGCAGGTAATTCTCTTGAATTTATTGAGCATGTTCGCAACGATTTTTTCTCTGATGAATTATTTGTATTTTCTCCCAAAGGTAAAATTATCGAGCTACCAGCGGGCGCAACTGCCGTCGATTTTGCCTACTCGATTCATACTGAGATAGGCAATAGTTGTGTATCCTGTCGGATTAATAACCGGCTTGCGTCTTTATCACAACCTCTAGAAAGTGGCGAACTTGTGCATATCATTACGCGTGAAGACGCCCGCCCAAGGGCAACTTGGCTCAACACAGTCAAAACGAGTAAAGCTCGCATTGCTATTCACAACGCCCTTAAAAGTAATCAGCTAAACGACACCATAGACCTTGGCAAGCGTATGCTGATGCGCACCCTTGCGCATATCGATGTCTCTCTCGACGATATTAACCCCGAGCGCTTTGCGGAGGCCTACGCGAAATTAAAGTGTGAAAGCTTAGAGGAGTTACTCTCGGAAATTGGCTTGGGTAAGCGCATGACAAATTCTGTTGCTAAACTGCTGGTACCAGAGCGGTCCAAAGATATTTCTACACACGTTGAGTCGCCGTTAACCGTCGATCCAACTGACGGCACGATGATCACCTTAGCGCGCTGCTGTCACCCCATCCCTGGCGACTCCATCATTGGAGTGATTGTGCCCGGCAAAGGTTTAATCATTCATTTAGACACCTGCAAAAACAGCGTCGATACCCGCAAACAGGCAGAAAAAATCAATGAGGTCAGCTGGTCGCCACAAGTGCGTGGAGAATTTCCTGTTGACCTATCAATTTTAGTTGAGTCAAATAGAGGGATCTTTGCAGAGCTTGCCAGCCGCATTACTGCAATGGGGGCAACAATCGATAAGATTCAATATAAAGAGCAAGACTCTAATCGCAACCATATCCGTATCACCATCGGTGTCAAAAATCGCGTTCACTTAGCTGATATCATGCGTCGAATTCGTGGCTTACGCACCGTAGAAAAGATTACTCGCGAGCGCAATTAACTACTCATTGGTTGCTGTATGACTTTAGTTTATCGCCTTAATCTATCACTACCTTTTAAACTTTTTCTTTAACTCATCCTCAACCTCTGCCGTCACAAATTTACTGACGTCTCCACCCAGAGAAGAAATCTCTTTAATCAGCGATGAAGATATATAGGAGTACTTCTCAGAGGGGGTTAAAAAAATACTTTCCATCTCTGGCGCTAACACTCTATTCATATTGGCCAACTGAAATTCATATTCAAAATCTGAGACCGCCCGCAAACCCCGAATAATGCCCGTTGCGCCTTTTTGCTTAACAAAATCTGCTAGTAAGCAGTTAAATCCACAGACTTCAATGTTATCTAGATGACTAAATACATGATTGGTAAGTTCGACTCGCTCCTGCAAAGTAAACAACGGATTTTTCTTATTACTGGTAGCAATAGCTATAATAACGTGGTCAAACAAATTGAGGGCACGCTCAACTAGATCTATATGGCCATTAGTAATGGGATCGAATGTACCGGGGTAGACTACAATTTTCATTATCATTACTCTGTAGCAAAGTGCGATGATAAACAATTGACGTCCGTTAGGAAAGCCGGCATCTAAATCTCATCCTCTAGCATAATGGAATCTATGTCTATGGCGAGTTGCCTTGACGATATGATGGGAAAATCTTTGTACTTTTAAGGGCCACTGTAAGTATTTTACTACTGGTGAGTTTTAATAGCTTTCGGTTATATTTTCTAGCCGAGCTCAATACGCCAATATTACCGCGTCATTTACTTGCTAGTGATACAGTTCGTTTTGAGCGGTCGACGACGATTTAGGTGATTAATTGATGTTGAGCCCCTACTCGTTTTAGTATGCCCCTTCACTTAGCAAGACTACCTTAGCTGGCAAAATACTACCTCGCCTCGATTTTGTGACTAGCGACAAGGTAATTATCTAGATTAGTTAACACGCAATACCAGTGTATACCTTCTTGAGTAGAGCTATTAGCACAGTAGCCGCAGGAGTTGGCTAAAATCGCCGTGAACGGCTGTTACACATCTAATTAGCGTCGTTTGGCAAAACTCACGCACCCGCCACCCGCCCCAAACTCAACTCTCACTTACCACCGGTGGCCAGCTAAAATCGAGTTACTCGACACACAGTCCAAGCCAGTGCTGCGATTATGGCCTTCAGGCACTTTGAAATCGTATCTTTAGGTATTTTGTTAACATTGAGGGGGCAGTAGAGTATTAGACTATCATCACTTTTTGGTGATATCGCGGATCTTTGGGTCTAGAAGAGACGTCTGAAATATTGTCGATGCGTGTATCAGAATTTTTTTGTTTGATGAATCGGTCATTATCGCGCAAACCCTTACCGTCTTCGACTCGACTGCTGCGGGCATATTTATGTTGTTGCCCCAAGCTAGCAGCTACGGCCCCTTACAGACGAGACATCGAAGACGATAAAAAATAGTTGTCCTAAATAGTTACGGAATCTCGTATAAATAGCTATAATGTTAATTTACTGGGTATCAACTTACTATTTACTAGTCAGTTCTGACTAAATAATAAATAGTTTTACAGAAGAGGTTTTAGCGTGTCTTTAAAAATTATTATTAGTATCCTTACACTGGCTGTAGCCGTGGCTATATCTGCCTTTAGTACAGCGTCGGTGAAAGATGAACTAGCCAGTCGTATCGCGCCCATCGGCGGTCTTTGTATGTCCGGCGATAGCTGTGCAGCAGCCCCCATTGTCGTTGCTTCAGGCCCTCGTACCGGTGAAGAAGTATATAATACCTGTTCAGCTTGCCATAGCTCAGGTGCGGCTGGTGCACCAAAATTTGGTGATGTTGCCGCTTGGGCGCCGCGTATTGCACAAGGTGCAGAAACTTTGTACACCCACTCTATTAACGGCTACAACGCCATGCCAGCTATGGGCTTATGCAACGATTGCTCTACTGATGAGATTAAAGCCGCGGTTGATCACATGGTTGCTAACTCTCAATAGTTGCAAAACTCCAAAGAGGCTGTGTACGCCACGTCGCTAATTTCGACATTTACCTCAAACCCTGAAAACCTAACGTATTTTCAGGGTTTTTTATGCTGTAGCGTTTGACCCACTGTGTACTTAGGCCATCTTCCTGCCCAAACTTAAGCGACACTTGAAGTTAAACGAGTAGTTCTTTTTAGAAACAGCCCTAGTCTATTCATCGCCAACTAGACTAGTCAAACAATCCCAACAGACTACTCAACGTATCGCTCCCCGTCGCCACATTTTTCTCTGGGTTAACTTCCCCAAAACCTTCTCGCTCTATATCGTCCTGTGGTAACTCATCAATAAATCGACTGGGAGTTGTTGTCTGTATTTCGCCAAACTGCTTACGTTTAGCTGCCATAGTAAAGGTTAAGCTGCGTTGTGCACGAGTAATGCCGACGTAGGCAAGACGGCGCTCCTCTTCTATATTGTCGTCGTCGATACTATTTTTATGGGGCAGAATTTCCTCCTCGATGCCAAGCATAAACACGTGTGGAAACTCTAAACCCTTGGCCGCATGCAGGGTCATTAACTGTACCTTGTCACCATCGTCAGCCTCTTCTTGCTGCTCGAGTAGATCTAATAATAATAGTTTAGCAATTGCATCTTTAAGGCTCGTCGTCGATTCATCGATTAAGTTTTTTTCAAGCGCTTTATTTAAAATATTTTTAACCGACTCGATTAAAAATTGGATGTTTTCCATGCGCTTTTCAGCTACTTTTGACGAGCTAGCATTTTGATGAAGCCAGCCAAGATAATCAATATCGTCAAGCATGCCATTAAGTGCGGCAATTGGTTCAGCCTTTTGGCATAACAGAATTAACTGTTGCATCCATCGACTAAATTCTGCTACACGCCTAAAAGCCGAATCTGATAAGCGTTCTTGCAAGCCTATCTCTTGAGAAGCATGAAACAAACTAATGCCACGCTCCGTAGCATAAAGACTCAAAATTTCGAGCGTACTGGTGCCAATCTGGCGCCTAGGCGTATTGATAATGCGCAAAAAAGCATTGTCGTCGTCGGCGTTAACAACCAACCTCAAATAAGCCATGATATCCTTGATTTCTGTCTTCGAGAAAAAGGAAGTCCCACCACTTATGGCATAGGGCACTTGATAATGCTGTAGTTTCATCTCAACTAATCGAGATTGATGATTACTACGATACAAAACCGCAAAATCGCTAAACCGACCTTGTCTTTTAAGCCTCTGCGTAATGATTTCTGTCGCAACGCGCTCGGCCTCTGCGTCTTCATTGTTACTACGAATAATACGAATAGGTTCACCGTAGGATAAGTTACTCCACAGGGCTTTAGTAAATTCGTGTGGATTATGACCGATTAAATGATTGGCCATTTTTAATATGCGTTGAGTTGATCGATAATTTTGTTCTAGTTTAATTAAATTAAGCGAAGGAAAGTCTGCCTGTAAAATAGACAGATTCTCGGGTCGAGCACCACGCCATGCATAAATTGACTGGTCATCATCACCGACAACGGTAAGGCCACCCCGGTCGCCGATTAACAGACGAATCAAACGATATTGACTAGAATTGGTATCTTGATATTCATCCACTAACAAATATCGAATGCGTTTTTGCCAACGAGCTAAGAGCTCTGGGTCAGACGATAAAAATTGTACGGGCTGTAAAATAAGGTCGTCAAAATCAACTGCATTGTAGGCTTTTAAAGCATTTACATAACGTTGATAGACAATGGCGATTAGTTGCTCATCAGCGTTTTCTGCACGCGATATAGCATCGTCAGGCAACACTAGATCATTTTTCCACAGTGAAATTTGCTGCTGTGTGCGGTTGAGATGGTCGCTATCCAAATCACCATTTTTAAGCATAAGCTCTTTTAATAAAGCCCGTGCATCCTCTGCATCAAAAATGGAAAAACCTAACTTAAAACCAAATAATTTGTGCTCTTGTCGTATTATTGATAAGCCAAGATTATGAAAAGTAGAGACCGTCAAGCCTCTGGATTCGGAACGCTTAATGAGTTTGCCGACACGCTCTTTCATTTCTCGTGCGGCTTTATTAGTGAAGGTTAACGCTGCAATATTCCTTGCAGGTATTCCGCACTGAGTAATTAAATAAGCAATTTTCTGAGTGATAACGCTCGTCTTTCCACTGCCAGCACCAGCTAGAACAAGGCAGGGCCCGTCGATATAATGAACAGCTTCTTTTTGTTTGGGGTTTAACACGGTCACAAGAGTAACTAACTGATGAGCAATTGTCTATTGTACAGAAAAAGTCTGCTTTTTAATGACGAGCCATAAAAATAGATAGATATATTTCGTCCGTATAGTTAGTTTAGATGCTGCCTATCAAAGTTTCGTAAGCCCAGTGCCTCGCCAATATGGGTATGTTCAATACGAGGTGATACGGACAAATCGGCTATTGTCTGTGACACCTTAATAATTCGGTGGTAGGCGCGCGCAGACAAACCCATGGTTTCTATTGCTCGTCCAATTAACTCGCGCTCAATGGTGTCAAGGGGGCAGTAGTGCTCTAATTGTTTTACCGATAAGTCGGCATTGTTGCAGCCTTGTCGTTCGTATTGAATTGCACGTGCAGCAATCACACGTGTCCTGATCGTTGTCGACGGCTCATTATCATTGTGTTCTTTTGCACCTAGATTTAACTCATCAATCGATAGTGAATTGACCGGTACGTGCAAATCTATTCTGTCTAATAGAGGACCTGATATTTTTTTGCGATAACGCTGTACCTGTTCGTGAGTACAAGTACAGCGTTGCTGCGCATGAAGTGAATAACTCGTTAAATATCCACAAGGGCAGGGATTCATTGCGGCCACTAACTGAAAGCGTGCAGGAAAACTGAGCTGTGCACTCGCGCGGGATATTTGAATAACTCCCGACTCCATAGGTTCACGCAGCACTTCCAAAACTTGTCGTTGAAACTCGGGTAACTCATCTAGAAATAAAACACCGTGATGCGCTAAGGAGATTTCGCCAGGCTTAGGATGGCTGCCACCGCCGACCAGAGCCACGGATGAAGCCGTGTGATGCGGATTGCGAAAGGGCGGTAGTAGCCAGTGTTGATACTTGTGCCCACATAGCGAATGAATGCTCGTCACCTCTACAGATTGTGACTGTAATAAGGGTGGCATGATACTGGGCAGACGGCTGGCTAGCATAGTTTTACCGGTACCTGGCGGACCATAGAGTAGAATATTATGCCCCCCCGCAGCAGCTACCTCAAGTGCTCTTCTTGCGTGCAACTGGCCGTATACATCTTCGAAATCCGGCGCGCAACTTAATGCCTTTGGTAGCTTAAACTTAATCACTGGTAATTTATTTTTGGCCGCTAGATGTGCACAGACCTCCAGTAAATTAGCCGCTCCATAACTCTTGGTGTCTATACAGAGCCCCACTTCATCGGCATTGTCTTTCGCTACAATTAGGCTACGTCCAGATTTCCCGCAGGCAATTGCTGCTGGTAAAACGCCATTAACGCCGCGCAACTCTCCCGTTAAGGCAAGTTCGCCAATAAACTCCAAGTCATCCAAGATTGTTTCAGGAATTTGTCCCGAAGCAGCTAAAATACCGATGGCGATAGCGAGGTCAAAACGACCTCCGTTTTTTGGTAAATCTGCGGGGGCAAGATTAATAGTGATACGCCTAGCGGGGAACTCAAACTGACTATTAATGAGTGCGCTGCGAACACGATCTTTACTTTCTTTAACTGCGGTCTCGGGGAGGCCCACGATTGATAAACAGGGGAGGCCGTTTGACAAATGCACTTCAACGGTAACGATGGGGGCTGCGATACCGAGACGAGCTCGCGTGTGAACAATGGCGAGAGACATATCTTGCATCCTGCAATATTTATTTCAATCCTTAGTTGAATAACTCTATAGTATTCAGTTGTTCAAATCAATAATCTATCGCACTTGCCAACGGCCCTAATGAAAACAGAATAATTATTTTATTCTTTCGAGTCATAGCGTATTATCATTCACACAAACTATCTATCTTGTTGGTCGCTGGCAATATATCCGATTGCCACACTGATCTCCCTTTTATTTAAAACTAAACGCATCTATTTTGAGACTAGGCGCACCTAACAACTGAGTAATCTATGAATGATGCAATTTATCGCGAATTAACTGAGTCGCTTTATAATCGAATTGAAGAACTAATTGACCTTTTAATTGAAGAAAAAGACAGCGCTCTTGATTATGAAAACAATAGTGGTGTACTAACCATTTTATGTGAGGATACGGATACCCAAGTCATTATTTCGCGACAACAAGCGAGTCACGAAGTATGGGTCGCCGCTAAATCGGGTGGCTTCCACTGTATTTACAAAAATGACCAGTGGTTTTGTTCTAAAACCAATGAGACCTTAGCGGCATTATTGACGCGTACTTGTAGTGAGCAATCATCAAGCCCTATAGATCTAACTAATCTGTAGTTCACTGCAGACTTTTTTTCAATCACCGCACGCTTAACTTTTTCTTTTAATGTTTTTCAACAAAAAAACGTTCATCGTGCACTTGATGTTTACAAGTTAAAACGACCTTACAATAAATTTATACCTGTTATGCAATGATTAAAATAATGTTCAGAAAATTTATCTTTACGCTCAAATCAACGAGTATTCTTTAAAAATTAGCTTCGCTTTCTATCCCCCATAAAATGTTATATCGATAAAAATCAGAAATTCTAAACCGTTGACGGTCCAATCAATAACCGTGTAGACTTTTCACGTATACCAGTTAGCTAACCCAATACTGAAAATTTTTATTTTTAACGCTGCATGATTTTATAGGCCTCATATAGATAAGGGAAGAAATATGAAAACCCTCAACATTTATAAAGTTTTATCATCGTTTTGGTCGTACACAACTGGTAGAAA
>JBLIME010000039.1:0-15351 GCA_047638515.1 Pseudohongiellaceae bacterium | reverse complement strand
AAAAAGACCATCGGACAAATAAGAGCGTCGAGCACTAATAGGTAATCGCACCAGATATCACCAAGCTGTTATTGCTAGCATTGGCATCTGTTTCGCGCGTTTTTTAGCGAGGTGCGTATTCAATGGACCTAAAAAAACCTTTTCTAGGGGCCAGTAGACCTTAATGTATTAGCTGAACTGGTTAAATAACGCGTCCTGGATTAAGTATATTTTTAGGGTCCAGTGCTTGCTTGATCGTCTTCATCAAAGCAATTTCGTTGTCGGTTCTCGATAGCGGTAGATATTCGCGCTTGAGTACGCCGATACCGTGCTCGGCGGTAATAGCGCCGGCGTATTCGCCGATCATCAACATAATGTCTTCATTTATTCTGGACTTGTCTGCTTCATGGCCGGTGTAGGCACAGATATGCAGATTGTTGTCGCCAATATGGCCAAATAAAAGCACGCCGATAGTGTCATATTTTGCCTTAAGGCGCTTATCCAGATCGTCGGCAAATACACCAATGTCAGTTACAGGTAAGCTCACGTCTTGATTGGAGACGGGACCTAACACCTGGAACAGCTCACCGATACCATCGCGAATCGCCCAGAACGTGGCGGCATCTTGATGCGATTGAGCTATCAGCGCATCAGTTAATAACCCGGTTTCAAGACTGGCAACTAGTGTCGATTCAAAACGCTGTCCGCCAGATAGCAGGTCGTTATCTTTATACTCGACCAACAGATAATAAGGATGGCTCTCGGCGAAGGGACTAGTTAGATTGGGCAGCACCTCGATAACCTTGTCGTAATAACTGTCCCACATCAGCTCAAAGCCCGTCAGACCCGATCCTAAGCTCCGCTTCAATTCATTTAACAACTGTGTGCATGCTGCATAGCTGTCGAGCGTGCAGAGCGCTGTGTGGGTACCACGGGATTTTGGCTGCAACTGCAACACCACACGAGTAACGATACCTAGAGTGCCCTCGGAGCCAATAAATAGATGCTTAAGGTCATAACCTGAGTTATTTTTGACCATCTTATTCATGGAGCTAACGACAGTGCCGTCGGCTAGCACCACCTCTAGGCCCAACACCATTGAGCGCGTCATCCCATAGCGAATAACTTCAGTACCGCCAGCATTGGTCGCGACGTTACCGCCGATCATGCAACTACCGCGAGCACCTAAATCAAGGGGCACAAACAAGTCGTGCTCGGCCGCAGCCTCCTGCAAAACCTGCAGTGGTGTACCTGCTTGGGCGCTCAGGGTCATAGCTGTGGGATCAATTTCTTCAACGGCGTTCATGCGCTCCAAAGAAACAGCAAACTCTCCATTCTGAGGGGTAGCACCCCCAGCTAGACCGGTTAGCCCTCCCTGCACAACCACGGGCTGATCATATTGATGACACAAAACCATTACTGCAGAAAGTTCGTTGGTAGTTTTTGGTTTTAACAGTGCCGCGGGAGGGCAAGGTTTAGCGCCACTCCAGTCGGCAGAATATTTGTCGCTGATGGCGCTGCCGACAATTAAGCCCGAAGAGCCTAAAGTTGCTTCAAGCTGGTCGAGAAGAGTGCTCATTTAAGTACCTTGTAGGCAGCTGTGACTGGCAAAATACTCGCTACCACTTGTCTTCGAAGGTTTGCAGACGCTCGAAAGATTCGCCAATTAAGACACCGAGTTCACGTTCTTCACCTTCTTTAAGATGAATGCCGGGGCGGCCATGGGCGAAACGATAATTGCAGATTAGTGCAACATCACCTACTTTCCAGGGAATTGGAATCCCGTGATTATCATAAATGTCTATGAATAGCTGCTTCTCTTCCCGTGTCATCTCTGTGAGGTCACCAAAGGTCAACTTCAGTGGGCGCTCATCTGCCGGCAAGTGCTGCACCAGTGGCCAAGTGTCAAACCATGCACCGTCATCAGCCATACTACTGTAAAGAAGATTGCGACCGACATGCGGGAAATATTCAAAGGCTGAGATTGTGTAGCGCGTTTTCAACTTTCGATCTTCACCCCACTCGGCGGTCAGGCCGCGACTGCGTGCCTCGGCGATGGCTTTATCAGGATCATCGGTTAACATCGAAAGCTGCCAGTGGTTATAGACACCGTACTCGACACGATCTTGAAACGAGTCGCGATCGGTAAGATCGCGGTGATAGCAAATACCTAGCTTTTTAAGCTTTTGACCAAAAGGTGTCGACAAAATAGCTTGAGTGGCCGCTACATTGTCAGAGACAAATGTATAGCCTCCCTCCGCAGGTATCTTGTTACACATGAAGCTGATCATTTTAGTACTAGAACCTATGTACGCCATCTCGTGGTGATAGTGAAGCCAAGCTTCAAGTGGGGCGCCGACCTCATAGACATTGGGTTGCAATGACTTGCGCGGATTGGCACCACCTTCATATTTACGCTCTTTTTTAAGTACCTGAGTGGCTATAAGTCGCATCGCTTGCATGTGACTCAGACCCGTGTTGATAACGTGTACCAGACCTATGTCATCGAAGGTTTTCTGCATGCGCTCGGCAAGTGCTGGGCTAGGCACTAACGGTTCGCCTGCAGTACGAAATTCGTTGGCGTCGATAGTAAACAATTCTGGTGCGATCGCAGGTGTGCCAGTCCACCATTTAGGCTCGATAATATCGTGCAGCGGCGCAAAGATTTCGGGGGCTAGGGCAGTATTCATATTTTTTCGGTCCTACATCAACGGTTGCATATATTAGCCGCGAAATTTCTTTACGACAATGAAAATTTAGCCAACATTTGTTCAAATACAGGGTTTATCGCCTCAAACTGGCAAAAATAGTTTTGATATCATATAGCTTAAGGTCTTAACTTACGTAAACCAAGAAATTGCGGATTTACCGACGAATTGGGATCGCGGTGATGTATCTTCTTATTATCAAAGCTATCTATCACAGTTATGCATGAAATCGACTTATAATTGGCATCAATGAATATTAACGTAATACATCACCAAGGATTTAAGTGATTACTCTGTTGCTGAAGCCTTAATGCCAAGCACTAGCAATGAATGACTCATTAGCAGCTAACTTCAGGGCTACTATCGATACAGCTTAAGTACATTGGCTTGGCAATATTTTACGAGACCGTGACAGTTGTTAGCTCATCGATTGATCAGCGCATCAATTAGTATCACTATTGCGTGTATCTCAGGTTCTCTACGAAGATCCGAACCGCCTGTTGGGTAAGGCAAAAGTTTGGGATAAGGATGGGGATGATTATGCCGGTAACGACATCAAATTTGATTTTTATGTTTAGAGAAGCGTGGGTTAAGTCAGCGCCCAAACCCATTGATTTAGACGCTAATTTATATGTTGTAAGATTACATTGTTACGTGTCGTGTCAATACTATGAGGCTAGTGCGGTTTTTTGAAGTTCATTGAGCTCGACAATGCCTTGTTTAGCCAAGCCCAGCATTTTAGCAAATTCGTCCTCGCTGAAAGGCTCTCCCTCGGCGGTGCCTTGAATTTCAATAATGCCACCGTCGTCAGCCATCACAATATTCATGTCGGTATCGGCTGCAGAATCCTCTGGATAATCTAAGTCAAGTACTGCATCACCCTTATAAATTCCGACAGATACTGAGGCAATCATGCGCTTCATCGGGTTAGCACTTAATTTTCCCGCTGTGATCATGTTGTTAATCGCGTCAGCTAACGCCACCGATGCTCCGGTGATAGAAGCTGTACGTGTGCCGCCATCGGCTTGAATGACATCGCAATCAATCATAATGGTGTTCTCACCCAGAACACTTAGGTCAACTGCAGCTCGCAGTGAGCGGCCAATTAATCGCTGTATTTCGACAGTGCGTCCCGACTGTTTTCCACGCGCGGCCTCACGGCCCATGCGTGTATTGGTTGAGCGCGGTAACATGCCATATTCTGCAGTAATCCAACCTTGACCTTTGCCTCTCAAAAACCCGGGTACACCGCTCTCAATACTGGCATTACAGATAACTTTTGTATCGCCAAATTCAACTAATACAGAACCCTCGGCGTGTTTGGTAAAATGACGAGTTAAGCGCACGGCGCGTAATTCATTGGGTTTGCGACCACTGGGGCGAGACATAGTTATTCCTTGAAAAAGTATCAGTATTTAGCGCGCAGTCTAACGCATCATCATCACAACACATACGACTATTCGTCAATCAACCCCGACAGGCTAGCTATGTTAGTATCATTGCCAAATTTTATTTGTAGTAGACAATCAATCAGAGAGTGACCTATGCCAAACAGTATGACCGGCTTTGCAAGAACCGATGGACAAGCCAGCTGGGGAGATGTCAGCTGTGAAATTCGCAGCGTTAATCATCGCTACCTCGAGCCCTCTATGCGCTTGCCCGAGTCTCTACGTGCACTTGAGCCTCTGGTGCGCGAGCAATTACGCCAAAAGCTACAGCGCGGCAAAATCGACGTGAGTTTTCACGTCTCACTCAATAAAGATTCGCCCGATGCACTGAGCATTAACAAAGATGTATTAAAAACGCTGCTAAACGCTGCTGAGCAGATTAAACAATTACATAACGACACTGCACCAATTGATGCCTTACGCCTACTGCAGTTCCCTGGAATCATCCAACAGACGACAGTTGATGCGGACCTTGTTCAAGCACTCGCAAAGAACTTACTCGAACAAGCGCTCGAAAGCCTGCTTAAGCACCGAGCGCGCGAGGGTCAAGAGTTGCATCATCTAATCGACGCACGCTTAGACGAAATAGCGCTATTGGTGGTTCAAGTACGTGAAAAAATGCCGGCTATTTTGGCGGCACAAAAAGATAAACTTAAGCAGCGATTAGATGAATTTAAAACTGAGCTCGACGGCGATAGACTCGAACAAGAAATGACGATTCTCGCCAACAAAGCAGATGTTGCCGAAGAACTCGACCGACTTGATACGCATTTAATTGAAGTCCGACATATTCTTGGCGAGAGCGGCACCATTGGACGAAGACTTGATTTTATGATGCAAGAGCTAAACCGCGAAGCTAATACCTTATCTTCTAAATCACTCACTAGTGATACCACACAAATCGCAGTCTCACTTAAAGTATTGATTGAGCAGATGCGCGAACAGATACAGAATATTGAATAATCAAATTCTTGGCAGTCTCTAAGTCCGAGCATTGACTAAGAGCCGATAGGTACCCACCAAACTACGTCTCGGGCAGATGCCCAAGTTCTCTCGATATTGATTTGCCGGCTTCGACTAGATCGACAATCCATGTGAGCTTGCGGCGCTCAATTGGCGCCGATAGCGACAAGCCGGCAATGATGTTTCCAGATGCGCCATACAAGAGCACTCCAATGCAACCCACGCCGATTTCAGCTTCTTCATTGTCTAAGGCGTAGCCGCGTTGAATACTACTCAAACACTCCGCAGTAAGAACAGCCAAAGAAGAAAAAGTGTTGCGTGTGTAGGCGGGTAAGTTAGTGCGCTGGGCATAGTTTTGTATCTCGTTTGCGCCACTCATACCCAATATTAGCTTGCCGACTCCGGTCACATGTAATGGCGCTCGACTGCCAATTATCTGCTGTACATGCATCATGCGATTAGATGTCACCTTCTCGAAGTAAATGACTACATCACCTTCGCGAATCGTCAGGTTAATGGTCTCATCAAACTTGTCGCGCAACTTTTTCATGTAAGGCAGGGCTACCGCGCGAATATCGACATCCGCATGTTGGCGATTAATCACTTGTAAAAATCGCTGCCCCAGTTGGTAGTCACCGCTTTCGTGACGATCAACAAAGCGGTTAGCAATTAACGAGTGCAAAATTCGATGCACAGTGGAGGGGTGAAGCCCAGTCTCGGCGCTTAGGACTTTTAGCTTCACAGGCTTTGAATAGCGAGAAATCGCATCGAGAAGTAGTGCGGCGCGATCAATCACCTGAATACGAGCTTCTGGTTTCGAGTTATTAATAGACATTACACTTACCTGACCTATGTAAATAGATAATAAAGGTGAAGGTTTGCAGCACATTTATTATCATATTATGGTGAGAATCTCATAATTTTTCATAATACGATAGATTGATGGATTATTTCTAATAAAAAACCCTTTATTTATCAAACAGATAAAATAATGTAACCCGTACAAACAATTTATTTCATAATGTGAAATCATTTCACATTGCGGAAATCAAAATATACTCTTAAGGTAGATTCATATTGCTGATAGAGACCCGAACCAACACTGGGTCAATATCACAGGCCCAATGAATCTCAGAACCTTAGGAGTTAGTCACAATGTCTGATCAAAATCCGATTTTTATTCCTGGCCCAACTAATATCCCCGATCGCATACGGAACGCCATGCACGTTCAGACTCGCGATCATCGCTCAGCGGATTTTGTGGCCACACTTGCTCCGGTTCTAGATGACTGTAAACGTATCTTTGGCACCGATAGCGGCGAGGTGATTATCTTTCCAACAACGGGAACCGGTGGCTGGGAAGCCGCTATATGCAACACCCTATCTGCTGGCGACAAAGTACTCATCGCCCGTTACGGTATCTTCTCTCACCGTTGGATCGACCTGTGTCAACGCCATGGTTTAGATGTCGACATCATTGAATGTCGCTGGGGTAGTGGTGCGCCTGCCGATGAGTTTAAGGCCCGACTCAAAGCCGATAGCGCTCACGAAATTAAAGCAGTCCTAGTAACTCACAACGAGACTGCTACCGGTGTCCGCAGCGATATTGCCGCGGTACGGGGCGCTATGGACACTGCTCAGCATCCAGCTATGCTGTTCGTTGACTGTGTTAGTTCACTGGCCTCTATGCCTTTTGAAATGGATAACTGGGGTGTAGATGTCGCTATATCGGGTTCACAAAAAGGTTTTATGCTTGCCACCGGCATGGCTATTCTAGCCGCGAGCCCAAAAGCTCTAGCAGCAATGGCGGGCGCACAACTACCACGCGCCTTTTTTGATTTCCGCGACATGATGGCCGCCAATGCTAGCGGGGGTTTTCCATACACCCCACCACTGCAGTTAATTTATGGATTAAAAGAAAGCTTGGCTATGCTCTTTGAAGAGGGCCTAGATAATGTCTATGCTCGTCACTTCCGCCTAGCCGAAGGCGTGCGCTTGGCAGTAGCCGCTTGGGGCTTAACCTTGTGCGCTGATTCGCCCCAACTCTACTCTGACACGGTCAGCGCTATTTACGTGCCTGAAGGTTTTGATAGCAACCAGTTAACCGAACATACCTTCAGTCAATACGGTGTCTCTTTTGGTATAGGCCTAGGCGAGATGAATACTAAGGCCTTTCGTATCGGTCATTTAGGCTCACTCACCGAGGTGATGGTGTTATCTGGTTTAGCCACTATAGAGATGGCGATGGCTGACTTAAATTATCCCATTGAGCTAGGCACGGGTGTTGCCGCTGCCCAAGAGTATTACCGCAACTCCACCAACTCAGTTTCCACCTGATTACTAACTCATCATCAATAATTTTTGAGGTCTTCTATGAGCAGCTCAAACGAACACAAAATGACTATTCCAACCTACGATGACGTCTTAGAGGCACATGCAAGGATCAAGCCTTATATTCATAAAACTCCGATTCTTACATCGCGCTTTTTAAACGAACTTAGCGGTGCTGAACTCTTCTTTAAATGCGAAAACTTTCAAAAAGCCGGCGCTTTTAAAGTGCGCGGCGCCTGCAATGCAGTTTTTGGCTTAAATGATAAAACCGCCGCGATTGGCGTCGCCACCCACTCATCGGGCAACCATGCCCTGTCGCTATCCTATGCAGCGGGTCGGCGCAGTATACCCGTCACTGTGGTGATGCCCCACACCGCACCCCAAGCGAAAAAAGATGCGGTTATTGGCTATGGCGGTACCATCGTCGAGTGCGAGCCTTCTACAAGTTCTCGCGAGGCCATATTTGCAGAGGTGGTCGCTAAGTCTGGCGCGGATTTTGTCCATCCCTACAACGATCCACGGGTTATTGCCGGACAAGCTACCTGCTCTAAGGAGCTACTCAGTCAAGTGCCGAACCTCGATGCGATAATCGCGCCGATTGGCGGAGGTGGCATGATCTCTGGTACTTGCCTGACCGCGGCTACCATTGCACCTGATGTTAAAATTTATGCGGCTGAACCACTGAATGCCGATGACGCCGCACGCTCATTTCGAGCCGGCCACATCATCGCCGACGATGCACCACAAACCATTGCCGACGGTTTAAAAGTTCCGCTTAAAGATTTGACCTGGCATTTTGTTAGCAACCATGTAACCGACATATTTACCGCTACCGAAGATGAAATTATCGAGGCCATGAAATTAACTTGGAAACGCATGAAGATCGTCATCGAACCGAGCTGTGCAGTGCCACTCGCCGTGATTCTGAAAAATCCTGAGGTTTTCAAAGGTATGCGCATCGGCGTTATTGTTACTGGGGGCAATGTTGATCTCGACATGCTCCCATGGCTGAACAATTCATATTAATATCCAACTGGAGAAACACAATGTCACCCTTAAACAACACTGAAAAACTTGAAGTTGGCTTCAACGTGCCAGCTCTGCCCGGCATGGATGAGGCGGATATTCAAACGCCTTGTCTTGTTGTCGATCTGGATGCACTTGAAAAAAACATCCGCACGATGGGACGTTATGCAAAAGAAATGGGGGTGCGTCATCGCGTCCACGGCAAGATGCACAAATCGGTTGATATCGCACTTTTACAAGAAAAACTCGGCGATAGCTGTGGTGTTTGTTGTCAAAAAGTTTCTGAGGCTGAAGTCTTTGCCCGCGGAGGCGTAAAAGACGTGCTGGTATCCAATCAGGTTTGTGCGCCCGCTAAAATCGAGCGCCTTGTCAATATACCCAAGCTTGGCGCACGCACACTTTGTTGTGTTGACGATATGGCAAATATAGCCAATTTATCTGCCGCAACTCAAAGACACGGTACCGAAATAGAATGTTTGGTCGAAATCGACTGTGGCGCTGGCCGCTGTGGTGTCCAAGCGGGTCAACCAGTGGTCGATCTTGCGCTAGCAATTGATGCTGCACCGGGACTCAAGTTTGCTGGTATTCAGGCTTATCAAGGCGCTATGCAGCACCTTAAAAGCTTTAGTGAGCGCCAACATAAAACGGCCGTCGCTGTCGAGATGGTTGCAAGTACCGTCGAGATGCTCAAGGCCGAAGGCCTGGAGTGCGATATCGTTGGCGGCGGCGGCACTGGTTCATACTACTTTGAGGGCAGCTCGGGGGTTTATAACGAATTGCAGTGTGGTTCTTATGCCTTCATGGATGCCGATTATCAAACAATTCACGACGAAGACGGCAAAAAAATTAGCGAATTTGAAAACTCGCTATTTATCTTAACCTCAGTCATGAGCCACACCAAAGTCGACAAGGCTATTTGTGATGCCGGCCTCAAAGTTCAGTCAGTTGACAGTGGCCTGCCTTACATCTTCGGTCGTGACGATGTCGAGTACATCAAATGTTCTGATGAGCACGGTGTTATTGCCGACCCGCACAATGTACTAAAAATCAACGACAAGTTAAAACTAGTACCAGGTCACTGTGACCCCACCTGCAACGTTCACGACTACTATGTCGGTGTACGAAACGGCAAGGTAGAAACCTTGTGGCCGGTTAGCGCTCGCGGTAAAGCGTTCTAATTAGCGCTCGTCCAAAAACATGGCTCTGTTGAAGCCATTGATGGTTTGGCACTCGGTAAATTTTAACCCTTGGCAAGAAATACTTCATGCTGAGGGCACTCATATTTAAAGGAGACAGTTGATGAGTACTCAAAGTGGTGGAGTAACCACCGATAAAAACATCAGCATTATTTCTGAGGCGGTATGTCGACAAGTTGTTGGACGACCGGAGGCGTTCACCGCAGTTGAAAGGGTGTTTGCGGCTATGGCAAAGGGTGTGGCCTATAACTTTCCAGTTGTCCGTGAAGCTATTGGCCACGCCGATGCACTTTATGGTTTTAAATCTGGATTTGATCGCGCGGGCATGGCTCTAGGCGTCAAATCAGGTGGCTACTGGCCTGGCAATGCCTCTAAAAGCCTCACTAACCACCAATCGACTATTCTATTGTTTGATCCCGACACCGGCCAACTAAAATCTTTAGTTGGCGGCAACTACCTGACCGCCATGCGCACGGCGGCATCGTCTGCCGTATCTATTGCACATCTTGCCCGCAAGAATGCAAAAGTACTGGGCATGGTCGGTGCAGGACACCAGTCGACATTCCAGCTACGTGCGGCGCTTGAGCAGCGTAACTTTGAGCGTGTAATCGCGTGGAATCCGAGCGCAAAACATCTAGAAAGATTAGCTAAGGTCTGCGCCGAGTTAGAATTGCCTTTTGAAGCGGTTGATCGCGAGCAGCTAGGTGCACAAGCCGATGTCATCATTACCATTACCTCGGCGTTTGAGCCCTTGATGATGAGTGAGTGGATTAAGCCTGGTACTCACATCGCCTGCATGGGCACCGACACTAAAGGTAAGCAAGAAGTCGACCCTCAATTATTGATGACAGCAACCGTGTTTACCGACGAAGTTGCTCAATCAATCTCCATTGGTGAAGCTCAGCATGCGATTGCCTCGGGCGCCATCAAGTCGGAAGATATCGTAGCCATTGGTGAGGTCATCAACGGCGTGCATCCCGGCAGACGCTCAGATAAAGAAATCACCTTGTTTGATGGCACCGGTGTGGGACTGCAAGACCTAGCCGTGGCCCAAGCGGCGGCAGCACTTGCTGAAGAACAAGATCTTGCGACCTATATTGGTCTGTAATATTACCTGCGCTTAACTGTCGATTTTGTATCGATTAACTGTGGATTCCCGCTTTCGTGAGAATAACGTTTGAGTGGATACCACCCAGTTAAGCAGGGCTTTACTGCCTCATACAAACTTGTCTTTCTCGCCAAGGCGAGCATCTAGTCGCAAATTTATCTTGAATATAGCCCCGGTATTGTATCGGCACTGGCACCGTCCCTACCTTGCAGTTCATCTTTTACAACGGTAATAACGACTAGGTCGATATCGGCAAGTTAACCTCGTCATTGACGGGAAGCTTTCTCGGCGAGAAACGTATTCGACCAACAGATTTTTATCCCTACCTAGCAGTAGTTATAGACCACCTATCTCGAGTCATCCATGTGGATTTGTGCCTATTAGCAACTGTCCAGAGGCGCTTGTATATGTTGGCGTTAGTGTTTATATTTCTCCAGCATAAAGCATTGACACGTTAACCCGTTGCGGCAGTTTACAAGGCTTAGTTCATGCCTAGATGCAATGCTTGAGCGAATATTTACGTCATGGTTAGGGTCAACTTAATTAAAAAAGCAGCCTTGAAATTAATTTCACGGCGTTTACTAAACTATGGAGGGCTCTTTTTGAAGCCAGTTAAACATTACAAGATTGCAGTTATACCCGGTGACGGAATTGGTAAAGAAGTTGTTCCCGAGGCCATTAAGGTGATCGATAACGTTGCCGCGCAACTTAATTTTCGCATCGACTATGAGTTTTTTGACTGGTCCTGTGAAACTTATAAGGCCACGGGCCGGATGATGCCCGAAGATGCTATAGAGACGCTCTCAGGCTTCGATTCTATATTATTAGGTGCGGTCGGGTTTCCAGGTGTCCCCGATCATATTTCTTTATGGGGGCTATTGTTGCCTATTAGGCGCCAGTTCAATCAGTATATAAATTTACGCCCCGTGCGCTTATTTGAAGGGATTCCCTCGCCATTAGCCAATAAACGTGTGGGTGATATCGATTTTTATGTAGTACGTGAAAATGTCGAGGGGGAGTACTCGGATATTGGTGGCGTTTTTAACAAGGGCATGGAGAATGAGTTTGTTCTACAGAACTCTATTTTCACCAAAAAAGGCACTGAGCGAGTCATCAGGTATGCCTTCGAATTATCGAAGAAGCTGAATAGGCCCCACGTCACCTCGGCCACCAAATCTAATGGTATCTTTCACTCTATGCCCTATTGGGACGAGATCTTTGCCTCAATTGCTGTCGAATACCCTCATGTCAGCATCGACCAATATCATATTGATATTTTAACTGCCTACTTCATTAGTAAGCCGGAGTACTTTGATATTATTGTTGGCAGCAATCTTTTTGGTGACATTCTTTCAGATCTTGGGCCAGCTTGCACTGGCACTATAGCGATTGCCCCGTCCGCAAACATTAATCCTGAAAAAAAGTTCCCTTCTATGTTTGAGCCTGTTCATGGCTCTGCACCCGATATTTACGGTCTAAATATCGCTAACCCTATCGGTACCATTTGGTCTGCAGCAATGATGCTGGAGCATTTAGGTGAGCAAGATGGCCACGATAAAATTTTACGCGCCATTGAATCTGTCGTTAAGGCTCGAGCGACCTTGACTGCCGACATGGGTGGCCACGCTTCGACGCAACAGTTAGGCGATGCGATAAACGCTGAAGTCTCGAGGTGTTAGACATTTCGGTGTCAGAGAACCTCTAATGTCGAGGTCAGGCACATCGGTACGGTGACAGAGTCGAGGTGCTGATTGCAGCGTTTTCTGCTAGCCTTGAAATACTATCTTTGAGTGCTACCCACAGCATAGCCGGTTTGAATAGAACCTGCATCCAAGCTGCCTGCGGGCTCTTTAAAGCAACCTATGCCGAACCAGATTGAAACTGAAGATGAACCTAGAGTAATTTGAAACGTTTAAAGACAGCTTAAAATCTTGAGCCTCAGCGACGAGAGCACCCACATGCATGATAGCGAGAGATTCAACAAAATCACAGACATCGAGCTCTGTGAGCTAGCTTGAGAGTTTTGATTAAGCCTCTTATACTCACTGAGCTATACATTCAGATGAACAGTCGACTTTAACGGCTTGGCTAACAAGTGAGGGATTTTTTGTGCATGTATTTGAAAGTTTATTATTTATTAATGGGCAGTGGCGACGTGGCAGCGACGATGCTTTTGTAGATGTCATCAACCCGTCGACGGAAGCCGTTGTTGGTAAGGTCGCGGTTGCCGCCGCCGCAGATGTTCAGTTAGCCATTGATGCCGCAGATAGAGGCTTCAAGCACTGGCGGCAGGTGTCTGCACAGCAACGCAAGCTCATTCTTAAAAAGACCGCCGTATTGATACAAGAGCGCAAAGAAACATTATCGATAGCAATGACTCTAGAGCAGGGCAAACCCCTAGAGGAATCTAGAGGAGAAATAGATCGTGTCGTAGACACCTTTGAATGGTGTGCTGAAGAGTCTACTCGTAACTACGGTCGGCTTTTACCTCAGCGCAAAGCGGGAAGTCGCGAAATGATCATTAGAGAACCCATTGGCCCCGTCGCCGCCTTTGCGCCGTGGAACTTTCCTGCAGCAATGAGCGTGCGAAAAATAGCGGCGGCAATTGGTGCTGGTTGTTCTATTGTTATAAAACACTCCGAAGAATC
Organism: Pseudohongiellaceae bacterium; assembly: GCA_047638515.1. Classification (GTDB taxonomy): domain Bacteria; phylum Pseudomonadota; class Gammaproteobacteria; order Pseudomonadales; family Cellvibrionaceae; genus CANLBN01. Next base: position 1,944 of record JBLIME010000039.1, on the reverse strand, counting down.
GCCAGCAGTCTGCGTGGGTATAGCCCAAGCCTGTCACGATGCTGGATTGCCTGCGGGCGTATTGAACCTTCTATATTATCCAGCAGAGCTCATCTCTACACTACTAATCGAGTCACCCGTTATAAAAAAAGTCTCGCTGACCGGCTCGGTAGCCGTTGGGCGGACTCTAAGCAGTTTAGCTGGACAACATCTTAAGCCCGTCACTATGGAGCTCGGGGGGCATGCACCCGTGATCGTTTTTGACGATGCCGATATCGAAAAAGCGGCGGCGCTAACAGCGGCTTTTAAATACAGAAATGCGGGGCAGGTGTGTCTTGGAGTCAGTCGAGTCTTTGTTCAACGCGGTGTCTACGATAAATTTATGGACTGCTTTGTCGATCATGTGTCAAAACTCAAGGTGGGCGACGGCATGGATCCTTCGACCACTATGGGGCCGCTTGCTAACGCCCGCCAACTTGAATCTATGCAGCGCATTATGGCCGACGTTAGGCAGCGCAACGGCAATATTGTCTGTGGGGGTAATCGCATCGGTGATACGGGCTTCTTTTGGGAACCAACCGTCATCAACAATATCACCGATGAGGCCATGCTTATGACCGAGGAGCCTTTTGGGCCGATTACTCCGGTTGTGCCTTTCGATACTTTTGATGAAGTTGTTGAGCGCGCCAATCAGCTCTCACTAGGACTTGCCGCCTACGCGTTTACCACTTCACTAAAAACTTCTACCGCGATTGTCGATGCCCTAGAGGCAGGTTGGTTGGGTATTAACGGCTTCTCTCCCGCTTTGGCTGAAGCACCTTTTGGCGGTATGAAAGCCAGTGGTATCGGCCGTGAAGGTGGACCGGAGGGTTTTGCGGCCTACACTCAAACTAAGTTTGTCAGTCAGGATGCCAGCTAATAGCTGCCCTCAACTGACGGCTTATCTCGCTAAAAACTTGAAACATGACCTAAATTCAGGCTTTAGAGTTAATTTTGACGGCAAATACCGGCTGATATATTTCGATTTAGGTGAAAATTTCGGCAGCAATATAGCAATGGATCAGGTGCCCGGGAACATTTGTGAAGGGCCGCAAATATGGGCTTAGACGGTTAAAATGGGATATATGTGTCTGCGGTCACTCGCCAAAGGGCGAGAAAGTCTGGGTGATCTATTGTATCTTATCGATAGAAATTTGGGTTATTGCTTAAGTTTAATGAAGACTGGAGCTCACAAAGTGTATGTAGTGAGTACCTATCGTTTAGAGGGCGCGGGACTAAGTCTGCAGTATTATCGGTGACTAGATCCGTCGGGTGGTAGCCTGCAGTGCTAAATTAAGACGGTGTCACTCGAGGCTGTAAAGATCAGAGTGTCTCATATTCTTTATTATACCCTCTGCGTGTTTATTGGACACTCCCACTTGAGCCCGAAAATAAACACGCGCTTCAATAGTTAGCTTTAGTGAAAAATGTAAATCGGGCTCGACCAGATAACATGGCCATCCTCCTGAATAATTCTCACGTAGAGTGCGTTATCACGCCCATCAACCAAGGCTATTTTCTTAGACAGGATACACTGTTTGTGAGGGTTAACATCGGGCATACGGAATACACGCAGCCTCCGACCCAAGCCACCCGCTTCAAATACTTGTGCTTCAAAACCAATATCTGCGATCGCGATATCGGCTTTAACTAGATTGGTATCAATCGATAATATGCCCGATGTTGCATCGCTAAGCCTTGCCTCAAAACCCGCGTGTCCACCCGTAGTAATTGATTCCCATTGCAACAACCCAGCTTCTGACTGCTCAAAAATTTTATCTAGGTTATAGCGATTAATCGGTGTAGTTTGCTCGAAGCTATTACCTTTAAGTGTGGCGCTGCCATTCCAAATAGTCTCGCGACCACGACCCCGGTATTCGGAGCCTTCCCAGATAACTCGTATGCGTCGACCCAGATCTTGTTCTT
>JBLIME010000038.1:0-15505 GCA_047638515.1 Pseudohongiellaceae bacterium | reverse complement strand
CTTCGCTCATAGTTTTAAAGTCAAAAGTCTATTTGAGAATAGTAGGGATTAAAACGTCTGGAAGGCATTTTTAATCCATTCAATATGATATTGTTTATCAAGATCATGCATGATGGTGCGGTCGTTATGTACATCTAAAGTAATTTTCTTTGAACAGGTATCGCTGGGCGTGATCCCGATGACATCAAAGCGGCCAATAACTGACTCGCTTAGACGATGCTTATATAAATAATACGCTGCAGTTTTAATGATTTTTGTCTGCTTTTTAGCATCGATAGTTTCACAGGCGCCGCCAAAGTCTACCCGACGTCTGAAGCGAACTTCAACAAATACAATGCTCATTGCATCGTTAAATATTAAGTCTATTTCACCGTGACGACAGTGATAATTTCGTTCTAAAAAAACTAATCCCTGCTTTAATAAATATGCTTCCGCTAAATTCTCTGCTGCTTGGCCACGATATTGCCTGTCTGTTGGGTAGCTTGAGGCTTTCTTTTTTGAGTATTTTTTCAAGCCTATGACATCGTTAGTCTGTTCGTTTAATGTGTTCAAACACCATTCTTTCAATAACGTTTTTTTTGCTTTTGTGCGTTTAGAAATAATTTGCCTCAACATAAGATATCCTTTTCTGTATGTTTGCACACCTCGTCACGCGAGTGATAAGTAGTTAATTACTCAAAGGTATTATCCTTTTGAGTTAACTGAGGTAATGGCTTCGCTTTGCCGTCAACTACTTCAGCCCATGGTTGTTCTCTGATAATACGTTTATCGCTGCCCAGACGCAATTTACCTGTTGTACCAAAAATCGAAGTCTTAGGAAGTCGAGCGAGTTGCCTGAGACGATCGTGAAGGTAATAGGCATCTATACCCATGGCATACAGTCGAGAAAAATTAGCGGGAATATTAATGTGTTTATTCAATAAGTCTTTATCGTACTCTTGTGGATATAAAGTCCAGGGCAGAGTTATAAAACGAATTCCATTTAGATCTTTGTTTTGGCCGATAGTTTGGGAGCTACTGTATATCTGACTCGTCGCATACACAGGTAGGTCACCGGCGTAATGAAAAGACAATGTTGGTTTGATTTGCTGACCTTCTTTAGCACGCGTGATTAAAAATATCATATCGATATCTTGCCGGCGTCTGGGCTCATATTCAAAGTTTTTGCCAAACAAACGTTTTAGTCCAGAGGCTCTTGACTCACTTTTATCAATATCAAAGGCGGATTTTATAATGGTAGAGTAGCTATCATCTGTGTTCAATTCGCGTTGTACAACAATGCTCCCACCGAGCTCTCGCCAACGACTGCTAAAAGCCTCGACCGCACGCTGGCTCCAATCTGCTTTAGCTGCAATAATCATGGCATAGCGGTTGCCCTCGAGCCATGCTCGATTGGCCGTCTGCAAAGCCTCATCTTCGAGAGACAAACCAAACTGATAAAACGGCAGGTCACCGTTCGGCTTAGCGAGAGCAACATCGACTGAACGAGCCCGCTCTAACGCAATTGGAGCTTTACTTGATTTGAGAGCTTGTGCATTCGCGTCACTGTTTGTCGATAATAAAGGGCTTAGTACAGTATCGGTCAGTGGTGCATTTAAAACATCGGCGCCAACAACAATATCGGCGAGATTATCTGTGTCTTGTTGGCTTGAAGGGCTCACGTAATTCAGAGCTAGGGTAGTGACTAGGCGACGCTGGCGCTGGTGTAACTCGGTTACCTTGTCTTTTTGTAAGGGCCCAATGATAAGCTCGACACCATCATTAATTGCCTGATCATAGATTGTATTAATAGACCCGGAAGTTGTATCGTAAAAAATAATGTCGGGACGATATTCAGAGCCCTGATTAAAGTAAGCAGCCAAAAAACCATCTCTGATGGTTTTGCCGGCTAACGCAAGCTTACCGCTTACCGGCAGCAGCAACCCAATTTTTTGCGGCCGCTGTGCAATCAGCGTATTTAACAATTGCAAGTTTAGGGGTAGCTCAATAGCTGCAGGGTGCGTGGGGTTCGTGCTCACCCAGGCATTTATCGAGACACGTTTTGCCTCCAAATTTGATTCATTTTGTTTGCTAATACTAGCTAATTCATACCAGCCCCGAGTAATAGAGTCTTCAGTGGTGTGAGAAGTGGTTAACGCTTGTAGCGGCAGTTGGGTAATGTCTAACCAAAGTGATTCATGGTTCTCGATTAAGTCCCTTTGGTTAACAAGCAACCTGTCGAGAACAATACGCTCACTAATACTGGCCTTAAAGTCACCTATTTGGCTATAAGTCTCTGCCCGTTGACGATGGAATTGTTGTTGTTGCTCAACGGTTAGTTGATTCCACAGCCGTTGTAGCCTGTCGTTATTGAGTAGTTCACTGGACTGAAAAATAGACTGGTCGTCGCTAAAAATATTACTTGCAACAGTAACGTAGACTATATATTGGTCATCGGGTAAATTACCCGAGTTGACCCTACGAATGACACCAAACGCTTTTTCTGTGTTGCCAAGTAACCTTAATTCGTCTGCAATTTCAATTAAACGATAAGTTGCCGCTGGTGTATTTTGTTGTTCAAGCTGACTAATTTCTTGCTCTAATACTGCAACGGTATAAACCGGTAATGAAGATTTGGTGGGGTTATTACCACAAGCCGATATCAACAACACTAGGCCCAGTAAATAGCAGCGAGTGATCACTGGTTTAATCAGTTGTTTTGAAGGCTTTATATCAATCATAGGGAAACCATTACATGCACTTGAGCGCTTAAAAATAAGCATGAGCAAACAGTATACGTGAAGATAATCAGATATTGTGTAAAGCCTTGTTAAAACCGACGGTCACAAGTAAAAAGCAGAAAAATACATGTTTCGCTTGAAATCATCGCCAGATAAATTATCAATAAATACCCAGTCATGACAAAATACATGAAGTTGTGAGCTGCGCGCAAACGATCATCGTTAGTTGACAAGATCCATCATTAACAGTGGCAATCTTTGGATGTTAAGTATTAGGTCTTAGTTATTGTCGCTGAAAACAGTTTTTGACTTGCCGTCGATGCGCGCATTCGAGTCGATAGATCGCATGCCTTGCTTAGACTTTTCAAATGCGCTAGTTGCGATCGGTAGGCCTTGGGGGTGATTAACTGCACACAAGATTCCAACTGAGAGTGCGCGTCTGTGGCTTGCTTGCTCAGTGTTAATTGCTCAGTGTTAATTGGTTTATAATAGGCAGAAAAATTTGAATACAGGTATGATAAATCGGCAGGCAGGTGAGCTTTATATTGTCGCTACACCCATCGGTAATCTCGATGATATTACTCAAAGGGCAATATCAATACTGAAAAGTGTTGATTTCATTGCTGCAGAAGATACAAGACATAGTGCCCGTTTGTTACAACACTTAGATATTGCAACACCAATGATAGCTTATCATGAGCACAGTGACGCCAAGCGCTTACAAAAAATTAGCCAGTTATTAGCAGATGGAAAATCTATAGCATTGATTTCTGACGCAGGCACACCGTTAATTTCTGATCCTGGTTACCAACTTGTTAAAGCGGTGCGGCAACAAGGCATTAATGTTGTGCCAATTCCGGGTGTTTGCGCCATGGTTACAGCACTCTCTGTGGCGGGTATGCCATCCGATCGTTTCGTTTTTGAGGGCTTTATGCCAGCGAAAAAGACAGCGCGCAGTCAATATTTAACAGCTTTAGCTCGAGAACAAAGAACGCTTATTTTTTATGAGTCTAGCCATCGTATTCTTGCCTCCGTTACTGATATGAAAAATATCCTCGGTGGCGACAGAATCGCTGTTATTGCCCGAGAATTGACTAAAACCTTTGAGACGGTGTTAGACGGCTCCTTAGATGCACTTGTCGAGATTATTACTAAAGATGCCAACCAACAACGTGGCGAATTTGTTGTGATTGTTAGTGGTTATAAAAAATCTGACGAGTTTGTATCGATAGATGAGTTCGTCATTAAAATGATGGAGGCGTTGCTAGAGGAATTACCGATAAAAAAAGCTGCCGCTATTTGCGCTAAATTAACGGGGCTAAATAAACGTGACCTCTATCAGTGGGCACTAGAGCAAAAATAAATTGTCAGTGCAAAATATGCTTACAATAGCTACGAGCTTATTAATAGCGATATCCTCGCAGGCGGACAGCTGAGCTGTACTAGTCTTCATCCAACCTCAAGCTGAGCCGCGCCTTTACAAGGCCGTATGATGGCTCACGGTACTTGGTAGGGCTGCTAATTTTTACATGAACATCCCACTCAAGGGACAACATTATGACCCAATGCTTAGCTCGAACAGCTTATTTCTATATGTTTTTCGTTGGGATTGGGTGGTTCAGCAAAGTGATCAAAGCCCGCGTGCTCACTAAAAGGTCTTTGTAGCAGCATAAAAAGAGTATCGATATCACTGTAGTCTTTTTGGGTCTCAGCTTTCTCTATGGCTTTTTGTAATAAGTGATTACGAGCGATGAACTTCGGATTAACCGTCTTCATCGCAGTACCTCGCTCAAGTTTAGATTGGCTTGTTTTCATCAGACGCTGATTATACTGACGAGCCCAGTCTTGCCATTTTTCTTTTTGATGAAACAATTTTTCCAGCGCGCGATTTTTCTTATTTAGTCCCGATATTATCGCCGCATCAGTCAGCGATGCAGTATCGATTGTTTCAAAATTGCATAATTGTCGAAATAACAGGGTGTAGTCGATCTTGTCTTGCGCCATTATATCCAATAATTGAGCACATAATTTATGGTCGTTTTTTTGCGGTTTGTCCAAGCCTAATTTTTTTCGCATCAGCTCAGCATAGGCCTCTATCAAATGTGGTTGATAGCTCGCTAATATTTCACTGATACTGGCTTTGTCGATTAGAGAAGATAGCGCATGTGCTAATGCGCTGAGGTTCCACAGGCCAATTGAGGGCTGCTGATCAAAAGCATAACGGCCGCTGTGATCCGAATGGTTGCATATAAAGCCAGGCTCATAATCATCTAAAAATCCAAAAGGGCCATAATCTAAGGTGTCTCCGATTATTGACATATTGTCGGTATTCATCACTCCGTGGGCAAAGCCAACACTCTGCCACTGAGCAATAAGCTTGGCTGTCTGTTTGACTGTAAAGCTAAGAAGTTGCTTGTATTTATCAGCAGTCGCAACTGCCCGTGGTAAAAATAACTCGATGACATGATCGGCTAATTGCTTCAACTCCTGCAGTTGATCAGTATAGTGAAAATATTCAAAATGTCCGAAACGAATATGTGTTTTTGCTACTCGAACCACAGTGGCTCCGGTCTCTAGTTGTTCCCGTAGCACAGGTTCCTCGCTGCCGACTAAGCACAGGGCTCTGCTGCTGGCGATGCCGAGCTGATGCATGGCCTCACTTACCAAATACTCTCGTATCGATGAGCGCAATACGGCTCGACCATCGGCTCCTCGTGAGTAGGGTGTTGGTCCAGCTCCCTTTAATTGTAAATCAAAGATACCACTCGCGGTATTTACTTGAGCGATTAACATAGTTCGCCCATCGCCTAGACGAGACGTGTAGCCACCAAACTGGTGTCCAGAATAAACCGTCGCGACTGGCGCTTGATCGGTAAGTGTTGTTTTTCCACTAAACACATCTAAGCTTAACGGCGTTTTTAAACCTGCAAGTGTCAGGCCCAACGAAGCCATAACCTCTGTATTAATGTGTAGCCAAAATGGATTTTTCAGGGACGCAGGTGTCACCACCGAGTAAAAGCTGTCACCTAGAGCAAAAAATTTATTAGAAAAAGAAAGTTTTTCTAAAGAGAATTCACCTGAAGCGACTTGCCTCGACGCTAGGTGACCTTGAGATGTCGGCATGGATAGGGGTTGAATAGGTGTTTGTTTAAACATTGCTGGTTTTGAGAGTGCTGGCTTTTTAGGAGTTGGTGAATCTTGCTTTAAAAACATGATTATCCGTTGTTGTGGCGAGTATAGATATTTGATATCAGTCCTTTTACTAGAGTAGCCCTACTTAAATACCCTAGCCGTAATAGCTAGTAGGCTACAAGAAAGTCGTTAAATTTTTTCGTACAACCTTTTATAGCTGTGGTTATTAAGTATTTAAATTTGTTCTAGCCGAGTATATGAGATTTAAAGCAAGATTAACAACACAGTGACACAGATTGCAATGAGATGACGTAATCACAACTCATAATTATGGCTTGTAATGATGGTACCTAAGGTATTACTGATGAGTGTCTGGAGATCTACCGTCTAGAAAAGAAGGTAGAGTTGGTAGGATGTTTAATTCGACGCGATAAAATTTAAAAACCGAGTCGATACAAACGTGACAGCAGCTAATAAATATCCTTGAAATAAAACATCGCCAATAAAGCGATAGGTCATGTACGTTAAGCTAACGTTTTTTATAGGTCAGTTAGGGGCTGATAATTAAACACCAGCTACCGCTCAGGTATTAGCAGGTTTGATAGGAGTGAAGACATTTAAGGCGGACAGGTAAATAGTTGATTCTACCTTTTACTTAGAGGATAGCTCGTTGTAATGGTTTCAGTTAAATAAGTTGCCGCCCTACATAATAACGAGATACCACTAGTCGAAGATCTAGTGACTTACCCATACTACTTTTTAGGCTACTCTTCAAATTGCCTTTTGTCTCACAACTAGAAGAGAGAATTAGTGAGGTCGGTTCAGATGTGATGATAGTTAGCGCGGATTTGGGTATATTGAAAGCTGAGTTGAATTTGATGACGGTCTCAATTATGACAGAGCTGTCGACCTTGATCGCACCGCGAATAAACTTCGATGCAGTCACGAATATGCAGCTCCAGGTAGCTCTGATGTGCCTTGCTTACTCGTCATCACAAAATAAAATTATTGCAGGAATAAAAATAGTAAATATTCCACAAGGTTTCGACAATAATGGTCAATAGCTTTGGCAAAAATATTAATCGAAGCAATAAATATTTTTGGTAATCTTAAGGTCGCCACCGAACCGTCGCCAGAGCGAAGGGCGGTTCATTTCCTTCCGCTGAATGTTGTTAGTGTATTCCTTGTCACATTAAGAATGATTGATAGAATCTATCCAACCTTCGAAACCTCCAATGAGGCTGTAGACGTTTTCAAAGCCCCTGTCGATTAATAACTGTGCAGCTGGTTGACTTGAATGCCCATGAAAACAATAAATGACTAGCGTACCGTCGGGGTCAGATTCTTGTATAAACTCTTGTAAGTTGTCGTTAGTCAGATGTTTTGCACCGTTAATATGGCGTGTATTATAGCTAGCAAGGTCACGAATATCCGCAAAATTTACTACTCCCTCGACCATCAATTTTTTCACGTCGAATGCTGTAATGTTTTCAAACTTATCCATCTTATTAAAGCCTTTAAATTGCAATGTATATCATGGGCACATCTTAAACACATCTTTGATTAAGTTATAGTCGTAATTTGTCGTAATAACATGAAGAATCATGCAGCGCTTGTGGCAGTTATCAACACGAGCTTATACACTCAACTTAATGATTAATGATTAATGATTAAGAGGTCAGTAATGTGTTTTCACCCAATAAAATTCTTTGTAGTTTTATTAATAGTGACTGTATTGACGGCTCAAGGCTTGCGAGCAAATGAGCCTGAGCTTGATAATGCCAGTTTATGGCTACCAAAGGCCTACAGCATCCACTTTAAGAAACTTAATCAGGCTGCTATTTTTGTAAAAGACACGGAGAAGTGTCATCGTCTATTGAGCGGAAAATTATTAGAGGGGCGATCAAAGCCCGATCAGCTAGTGTTTACGTTTCGTTGTCGAACGATAGAACGCTATTCTTTTTCTATTGAGTTTGATGACAATACTCGACAAATAACTGATCCCTATGAACCCTTTAGGCTTAGAGAAGAGCAAGCGCGGCGCTTAGAGGAAGCGCAACAGCGCTTGCTTAATCAGAAAATAAAACAGCAGCTGCTTCAGAAGGAACTGGATAGACGGCAACAAGAAAGAGCCGATTGTTTGCTGGCGATGCAACAACGGATAAAAGAATTTAACCAGCCAAATGTCATCAATGACAGTTTGTCAGAATCTATTGTTGGCAATGGTATCAGTACTTATAGGTTAGATTTTGACTCAATGAGTAGTGATAAGAAAAGGCTATATTATAAAGTTGTATGCAAAGTAGTAGCTGATGATGATTACCAGTTGAGAGCTTCGCCAAGAGCAGAGGCGTGGAGTGCAGCAAATAATTAACTTAACAGTGGTGATTTATTGCGGCTAAATTTTATCAAGGTGTTGAACGCGTATGTGTACAAAGTCTGCAACGCCATATACTAAACTATATCTCCAATTGTTATTTCAATTATAACCGTAACCGTCCCTTACAAAAAAAGGGCCTCAAATGTTTGAAGCCCTTTAGATGCATCTACTCGAACAGTTAGTGCTTACTACTTCTCAGTTGCTAACGTTTTAGCAGAGACTTTAGCGACTTTCGATTTAGTGGGTGCTTTTGCTTTTGCAGCTATTTTTTTGGCGGCCAATTTAGCTTTACTCACGGCGTTTTTTGCTGCCATTTTTTCTTTAACCGCAACTTTTTTAGCGGCTAACGTCGCTTTGACTGCTTTCTTTTTAGCAGCGGCTTTAGCGTTAACTGCCTTTTTAGCCGAGGCTAATTTAGCTTTTTTAGTAGCTGCGCGAGCCATCTCGGCGGTTTTAATAGCTGCTTTCTTAGCAGCTGCTTTAGCACGAATCGCGGATTTTTTGCCAGCTATCTTAGCTCGGGCCAAGGCTTTTTTATCGGCCATGTCTTGTTTTTTAGTCAATGCTGCTTCAGCTGAAGCAACTGACTTTTCAATAGTAGCTTCTTGTTTGTTATCAGCAATGGCTTTTACAAGTGAAGTCTTGGTTGCAGCTGACTCGGACTTTGCTGTTGCAGCAGCAACTTTGGCGTCTGCAGCGGCTTTAGTTGCAGCTATTAACTGTTTCACTGTTGCAGCTGTTTTCTTCTTCTTGCGAAGAGTCCCAACTTTAACATTCGCAGTCTTTACCTTGCCAGCTGAAGTTGTTACAAGCTTAGACGTTGAAATGATTTGTTTTTTAAGCGAAGTAATTTCTTGTATGCGAGCTTTACTTAGGTCTTTTTTGAGTTTAGCAATTTCTGCTTCTAATTTTTGTACCGGACTAACCGATATTTTCTTGCTTACGGCCATTCTAAGTTCCTTTCGAGAAATAAATAATATATGTGTTTGGCTAGAATAATTGAAAACTAATTATACAGCTAATAATAAAAGAATAAATAAACCCCAACTTATTTTTAGGTAAAAAAGTGCATTTTTGCAAAATAAATTGATTTTTTGTACTTACAGAGGCCCAAAAGGTAAGAATTTATTTTTATTGTTGTTTTTAATCCAAATTAATAATTCTTTGCCAAGTGTATGTTTTCGTTTTCGCAGTAGTTTTGCTATAGAGATAACGGGCGATTTATCTTCTGCCTGCCAATGAGCAAAATGAACTTCTGCCAGTGTAAAAAAATGAATCAATGCAATTAATTCATTGTCATCAAAGTTTTTTAAGGCTTCAAACCACACATCTTTTGTTACAAACATTATATCGCGATGTTTTTTTATCTCAACTTCAGTTAGTAAAGTTTTAAAGTGACTTAAATCATCGATTTTGTAGGTATCAACAATCCACTTAAGAAAATCGTTATCGAGTTGATAATTAGAAGTGTCACTATTAGATGATGTTCCAGCATTCGGATCCCACATTTCTGTATTCATTTTTCCCTCATGTTTAGTTGATAGATAATATAGCGATAATTAATGTTGTTGAGATGCCCAACATACTACGTCATTTTTATCAGTAAATTCTCGTTATTTGTTTTTGATTCTTTCTTTTTTATGGTGAGAAATAGTATACTGTTCATATGTACAGTATTGACGATGGATGCTAGACTAATCAAGTCTGTGACATTACTAAATAGATAATTACTAAGTAGATAATAATGAGAAAAATTATTCACTGTGATGCGGATTGTTTTTTTGTCGCATTGGAAGTTAGAGACTCCCCTGATTTAATAGGTTTGCCCGTTGCTGTTGGTGGCGACCCAGCAAGGCGCGGTGTCATCTCTACCTGTAGTTACGAGGCGCGCGCGTTTGGAGTGCACTCTGCTATGGCCTCTGCTCATGCTAAACGTCTATGCCCACAACTCATTATTTTACCCCATTGTATGGAAAAATATCGAGTGGCAGCAGAACAAATGCGTCGAGTGTTCTTGGACTATTCTGACAATATAGAGCCTGCTTCGCTCGATGAGGCCTATATTGATGTTACCGCAACACACCATTGCTTAGGCAGTGCCACGCTTATCGCCAAAGATATTAGGCGAAGAATTAAACATGAGGTCGGCATTACAATATCCGCAGGGGTGGCGGCTAACAAGTTTTTAGCAAAAGTGGCCAGCGATTGGCAAAAGCCTAATGGTTTAACAGTTGTTGAGCCAAACAGAATGGCTTTTTTTCTAAAGCGTCTGCCTGTGTCTTGTCTGCCTGGTGTGGGCCCTTGTTCACTGCGTAAGTTACATCATAAAAATGTATTTAACTGTAATGACCTCCAGCAGCTCTCTGAGTCTGAGCTAGTCTATGAATTTGGTGTGTTCGGTAAGCGTCTCCATCAGCTAAGTCGAGGAGACGATAATCGTCCAGTTAAAATGCGAGAGTTCAGAAAATCATTAAGCGTCGAACACACTAGTAATATCGACATACCAAGCTTGGATAAATGCTACCCATTACTATCTACATTGTTTGAGCGCTTGCATCGGCGTCTCGATGCACTCAGTAGTAGACAAACCATCAATAAGTGTTTTATCAAATTAAAGTTAGCTGATTTTACAAAGACAACTATCGAGAGTAGCAGTGAGGAGTTAAACTTAAATTTGTGCGAGCAGCTACTCAAAGAAGTATGGACAAGGTATCAAAAGCCGGTGCGCTTACTTGGGATAGGTGTGCGTTTCAGTGATATGACGGAGGTGTCACTCGAACAACTTGACTTGTTTTGTTAAAAGTCTTGGCTTCATTAAAATAATAAGATGGCTAGCTAAATATTGTTGATGATTATTGATTTTCTGCGAACTCCCTGCCTATTACGCGGCTTCATTCTTGGTTGTCTACATATTGTGTTAATTAATATGCCGAGTAAGCGTTTAATAACTATTGCCAACAAATAGGTCGATAGACTACGTTGACCAAGGCGGCTGCGAAAATCATGACACAGGTTAGCCATTAATTACGCAGTAAACGCGATGATTATTTAAAAACACTGCGTCTTGCGTGTCAGCGACAGATTTAAACGTTGTGGTCGCTTTTATCTAAGCCCAACAGAGTATGTACAAAACTGTCGTGCATCTGAGCTTATTTTAGCCGCCACCCACCTTTATTTTCATTAATTAAGTTTGTAGGTCGAATTTCATAGATATTTAAAATTTGTCGAATATAGACATCAATAAAAACAGACTCATATGTGCCTCATATCAGTTCATTCAGCACCCTTACGTGCAAGCCCGGTATAGAACAAGCGTCTGTCTTTGAAGGGCTAGTCTACTACAGTGCTCATTTACTACAGCGCTTATCAGCTACACCGTTTATTTAAGCAAGCGCTAGGTCAATGATCACTCAATTAAGTGGTTTGGGTAAAATCCAAGAGTCATTGTATTTAAAAATTGACTGCTAACGACCTAAAATACTGTAAGTAGAATGTTCAGAAAGAGTTAACTAACGTACAAGCTGTTAGACAAAAGCAATAATGTGTAATTCACGACAGCATTTTATGCAGCTGTTGACTGCGAATTCTTTATAGCAAACTTTATTTTTTAGTGCTGAAGACGTCTAGAAAAATGCAAGGTCCGCTAATATTCAGAGATATCACGTTGGTATGCGACTACGGCAGTATAAATTTTAAGCATTTTTGACGCATCATTGTTGCTGATAGAGTTTTTTCCATCGAATACTGGTTGATTAGTTTGGGACTTTGCGATGTTGAGAATAAGTAATGGTTTTAAAAAATGGTCTCTACGTATTTTTTTAACTGTTTGATAATAGCTATTATTGATACGGGCAATTATGATGATGGTCGTTGAAAAAATTAAATTATTGATTATATTCACGTCAGTTATAACGTGATTCGATCTGATCAAATAATAACTTTATTAAAAAATAGGTAATAATCATAATGATCAAGCTAGATAAGCTAGAACAAAAAAAGAAACTAGATTTTTATATGTTATGCCAAACCTTTCAGAATACGGGTATACACTCAGAAGATGGAGCGCTTATTTGTAAAGCTAAACTACTATCTAACGCCAAAATACAAGTGCTTGTTGTGCTAATAATTGGTAGCACCTTGGCCTTGATCTTTGGGCAACCGGCTATTGTTCTATTCACTCTGTTGGCGATGATCTATATTGGCGTTTTTACTTACAGAGGCAGGGTTTATATTCAACGCTATATTGATGAAATCTTAAAACACCCCCAATATGACCCTAAAATTGCTTTGAAGGAGCAAATGAAACACAAGGGCGAGAACTCGATTCTATAAAAACCGACAACATCATTAACAAATTATGTAGTTTGCACAGATATCTTCCGTTATATAAAAGTAAGAGCCCCCACTATGGAATTACCCGCTACTGGTACAACAGCTAGCCTTGTTGATCGATATTTAAAGATACGCGCTCAGTCATTAAATTTGATATCTTCACTTTCAGAAGCTGACGCACAAATTCAGTCGATGCCTGATGCGAGTCCAGCTAAGTGGCATCTGGCACACACTACATGGTTCTTCGAAACCTTCATTCTTTGCGCTCACTTAAAAGGCTACTCACGTTTTAGTGAAGCTTATAATTATTTGTATAATTCTTATTACAACGGTATTGGAGAGCAGTATCCAAGAACTCAAAGAGGTTTAATTAGCCGTCCATCTCTCAGCGACATTATGCTGTATCGAACTTTCGTCGACGACTCGATCGAGCTATTGTTTGACAGCCTAGATGAGTGTAATGACGCGTCAATCACTGAATTGTCAAGCTTGTTAGTGTTGGGTCTTAATCACGAGCAACAACATCAGGAATTGTTGTTGACCGATATAAAGCACGCTTTTTTCCTTAATCCGCTATATCCCGCCTACAAGCATCGGCCGACCGAGTTTCTGGATACTAAAGCCGTCGATCTGACTTGGTTGCCAGTTTCCAGTGGCCTAGCATCGGTGGGCCATAATAACGAGCAATTTAGTTTTGATAATGAACGGCCGGAACACAGTGTCTATATTCATGATTTTGCTATAGCTTCACGCTTAGTTACCAATAGTGAATACTTAGAGTTCATTGATGCAGGGGGTTATCAGAATCCCGAGTTCTGGTTAGCGGATGGCTGGTCATGGCTTCAAAGACAGCTCGCCCTAAACAAGAAACCACAACCTATATACTGGATACAACAACGTGGCCAGTGGCTTGAATTTACACTTTTCGGCTTGTCGCCATTAATCGGTCACCGAACTTTGACGCACGTTAACTATTATGAAGCGAGCGCTTATGCAAATTGGCTAGGGGTTCGTCTACCCACTGAATTTGAGTGGGAAGTGGCCGCCAAGCAAATGGACGCCCAGCCATATGTGTCGAGTAACGTAACAGCTATCAATTTACATCCAACAGACGTACAGGCAAATAATATACTTGAAGTTAGTTCATTATCCAGTGTGTTTTTGCAAGCGTTCGACAATGTGTGGCAATGGACGACCAGCGGTTACGGTGCTTATCCCGGCTTTTTCCCGTTTAACGGAATAGCCGGCGAATACAACGGCAAATTCATGTCAAACCAAAATATTTTGCGAGGTGGCTCGTGTGTAACACCGGTTGGACATACACGAGCAACTTACCGCAATTTCTTTTATGCGCACCAACAGTGGCAATTTACCGGTATTCGCCTTGCTAAATAAGCCTTAGCCTAAGAGTAGTAATACTTCTCTTCATAATTAATAATCACTGATATAAATAGGATCTAGTATGTTGACAGTAGAACAATCTATAGTCGAAGATACCGCTGACGACAGCGTCAATGAGAAACACAACAAGCAGACGCTATCGAATCAAGGGTTTTTAACAGAGGTTGTTAGCGGTTTATCCAAACCACAAAAAACATTGCCTTGTAAATATTTTTACGATGCAAGAGGTTCACAATTATTTGAAGCTATATGTGACACACCAGAATATTATGTGACTCGCACAGAGTGTCATATTTATGAAAAATATGCAGAAGAGATGTCAGCTTTGATGGGGTCTAAGGTTTTACTATTGGAACCAGGCGCCGGATCAGTTAAAAAAGTTGGTTTGTTACTTAGTAAACTAGAAGCTCCTGCAGGTTTTGTGCCGATGGATATATCGGAGGAAATTCTCAAGCATTCAAGTAAAGTTCTTTCTGAGCAGTTTCCAGCAATTAGTGTACGCCCGATTGTGATCGATTTTTTAAATAAAGAGCAAATTCACACGATATTTTCCTCACTGCCAACAAAACCTTCCGTTAATAAGCGAGTTATCTTTTTTCCGGGCTCGACCATCGGTAACTTTGATCCTGAAGATGCAGTTGCATTCTTAAAACAGTTTTCTGATAACTTACAGCCGGGAGACGGCTTATTGATTGGCGTTGATCTAGTTAAGGACGCCGCCATTTTAGAGGCTGCTTATGACGACGCGGGCGGTATTACAGCCGCGTTCAATACCAATTTATTACATCGAATTGATAGAGAGTTAGATGCCAATATAAACTCTAGCTCTTTTAATCATCGCGCTATTTTTAATCGCGACCAAAGCCGAATAGAAATGCACTTGGTGAGTGATAATCAGCAGACACTTCAGATTGCCGACAATGAGTTCTTGTTCGAGCAAGGTGAGACAATTCATACTGAAAATTCTTACAAATATACGGTCGAAAGCTTCTCCGAACTCGCCCAACGGGCGGGGTTTTGTTTAGACAAAGTATGGACTGACAATGATAAGTTATTCAGTGTTAATTACTTCTCTGTGGTCTAGTTACTTGGTTAGATGCCCGTTTCGTTGATCATTGGCTAGTTAGGCTCAAGCCGCGTTGTTGTTAGCGCCGGAGCTTACACTTCCGATCACCTCGATAAGGTTAGGCTTAGAGGTCGAGTGCGTACTATCAGTATTTATCTTTATAATAAAAAAGCCACCACTCCGAGACGCTTGGTAGCACCGCAGTTGATCTGCTCGCGACCGAGCTTGCCAAAAAGGCGATAATACGGTTGCCGCCGAGCCTGTGGCACTGTCTTCTAACTGCCCATAAAAAGGCGCGAAGTATCTAAAGATAACGTCAAGGTGTTGCTTTTTTGTTGCCGCGGTTATTATTAGAGCGCGCTTCCCAATAGCGTCTATGATGTCTGCTGTTAGCGTAAACTTTGCTATTTCACTTGCACTACTTAATTCAATAATTAAATAACCGTCGTCACCCTCTGTTTTATTCTCCCGTAA
>JBLIME010000037.1:0-15572 GCA_047638515.1 Pseudohongiellaceae bacterium | reverse complement strand
CACTCAACGACTTTCGTCGTCTCTATCCTAAAATAGAATTGGATGTGATGCTCACAGATGAGGTGGTTAACATTATGCAAGAGGGCATTGACCTCGCAATACGTGGTGCGCCTTTACCCGATTCTGGCTTACAGGCGAGGAAGCTCTCGACGCTACCAACTTGTTTATGCGGCTCTCCCCTCTATTTTAAAAAGCACGGCCGACCCTCCACACCTGCCGAACTGGCCCAGCACGATTGGGTTATTTATAAACAGACATCAGGTGCCATCGAGTTAACCAAAGGCGGACGCTCATATAGTGTTGCTATTAAAGGTGGTATTCGCACCAATAACGCAGCGGCCCGCACTGCCTTCGTAGAAGGTGGCCATGGTTTGGGACGCATTCCACTTTATAATGCTTGGTCAAAAATACAAGCAGGCTTACTAGAGTCTGTTCTTGGCGATTATCAGCTAAAAAATATAGATATTTATGGCGTATTTCCACCTGGCAGTGCGGCTTCAAAAAAGTTACGACTATTACTAGATTTTCTTAAAGATTACTTTGCTAAGGTCGATCGACAAGCCATGCGGAATACGCTGCTGTCAAATAAAGTATGAGACTCGGCAACAGCCTACACGAAAGTGTGCAGGTGCCATCTGATTGAAACTGAAAGGGGCGCTCTGAATTTTATTTTAGGAGGTTTTTTTACGTCTTACTACAGATTCTTCCCAAAATACCTAGCGCTGACTGCAGCTTAGCTGTCACTGCGGAGCCGGCGGGAGGAGCTACGGGTAAATGTCGCATTGATGATATATACCCGTGCGACTCAACCCTATGCTTTATGGCATTATGTATTTGCAAGTCTCGTATCTTTATCTGCCAAACTGAAATTATTTTCTTTTGAACTCTCAATAAAATAAATACTCTCCCTACAAATTGGAGCCACATAAGCCACCTTATTGACGATTAACATGATCAACTACAGCTAATGCTTCACTAACACTACTTTACAATACCGCCATGAGCTTGTTCATCGGCGTGGTAAGACGAACGCACTAGAGGTCCACAGGCAGCTCGCTCGAAACCAATTTCGTCGGCTAACGCTTTGTATTCGTCAAATTCTGCCGGTGTTACGTAACGTGCAACCGGCAGGTGATCTTTGGAAGGCTGAAGGTATTGACCAATGGTCAGCATATTAATATTGTGTTCGCGCATATCGCGCATCACTTCAAAAATTTCTTCTTTTGTCTCGCCCAGGCCCACCATTAAACCTGACTTTGTCAACACATCGGGCCGGCGTGCTTTATATTTTTTAAGTAGATCTAAAGACCATTGGTAATTGGCGCCGGGTCGCGCCTCACGGTACAAGCGGGGCACTGTTTCGAGATTGTGGTTAAACACGTCGGGTGCCTCGGAGGCAAGAATATCGATCGCAATATCCATACGGCCTCTAAAATCTGGGGTCAATATCTCTACTTCAAGATTTGGTGAGTGCAGGCGAGATTCACGAATGCAATCCGCAAAATGCGTAGCGCCACCATCGCGAAGATCGTCGCGATCTACCGAGGTAATAACGACATATTTCAAGCGCATTTCGGCAATAGCTTCTGCCAACTGCTTAGGCTCGTTGCTATCGAGAGAATTAGGCTTGCCGTGGCCAACATCACAAAATGGGCAACGACGTGTACAAATATCACCCATAATCATAAAGGTCGCGGTACCGCCAGAAAAGCACTCATTTAAATTAGGGCACGAAGCTTCCTCGCAGACACTAGAAAGGCCATTTTTGCGTAGTATCTTTTTAATATGCTCGACCTCGGCTGAGGCAGCGGGTATACGCACACGAATCCAGTCTGGCTTGCGCAACGTTTGGTCGGTGGCAATCACTTTAACGGGAATACGCTCAACTTTATCGGCATCACGTAGTTTCTCACCTTGTACATGACGAGTTGTGCGTTTGACCGGTGCTGTTTGTAGTTCTGTCATAGTGCTCTCGTTAATTAATGTTTATTCAAGTTTTTATGTAACCATTGACACGGTTATAGGATACGGGCTTACCGGGCTACATTTTTCGCGTAGAACTTTCGTATCACTGCGACTGTTGTTATAGATAATAGATTGACACTCGATTTATACGCACGACTTATCCATACAACTTAGATGTGATCAAATTAACTAACACTGCTTCAACCTCAGTGTAATCAATTTTTTGCGTCGTCACGCATTCACTTAGCTGCGTCATCCGCAAACCAGCGTAACCGCAAGGATTAATTAAATCAAATGGCGATAAATCCATATCTACGTTAATACTCATGCCATGAAAACAGCAGCCCTTTCTAACTCGCAGGCCTAGGGATGCTATTTTATCGTCGCGACCGTGTCGATGAATATAAACACCGGGAGCATCGGCTTTTGGGAAAGCCAGCACGCTAAAATGTGCCATTAATTCAACCGCGGCCTGTTCAAGCAACGTCACCATTGCCCTTACCCCGAGGCTGCGTCGACGTAGATCAATCAGAGGGTAGATAACTAATTGTCCAGGCCCGTGATAGGTTACTTGACCCCCACGATCTGATTGAACAACGGGGATTGGACCGGGATTGAGTAGATGGTCGGCTTTACCCGCTTGACCCTGAGTAAATACCGGCGGGTGCTGAACAAGCCAAAGTTGATCGCCGGTATCGGCAGTGCGAGTATCGGTGAATTCTGACATCGAGCGCCAAACGGTTTGATAGTCTTGCAAGCCTAGATTGCACACAGTGATGACTTGTGACATTACAAAACTATTTTAATCGCATCGTGAGCTATTAAGGTTTTATGATAAGCGCTGAGCTGATCTTCACCGGTTGCAGTAATAAACAAGGTAATTGAATGAAATTTACCCTTGCTACTTTGCTTAATACTGATACTTTCGCGGTTGAACCCCGGAGCAAACTGCTCGGTAACCTTCAGCACAAAGTCAATCATCACTTGGCTGGCTTCACCCATGATTTTGATGACGTAATCCTCACAGGGAAACTCGATTTTAGGTGGTTCTTGTTGATTCACGACTTGCAACCTATTTATTATCTATGGTGGTGGAGTTTACGGTGCAGTGAAGCGATGAAAAAATAATGCGACACCATCATAGATGCGACTGAGCAAGCCGGCTTCATCGACAGCTTTAAGCGACACTAACGGCGCGTTGAGTAAGGTCTCGCCATCCAGCGTAATAATAACACTACCTAACTCTTGATTAATGCCAACTGGTGCTTCGATGAAATTATCGACACTTGCCTTAGCGACTAAACTATCTTCTGAGCCTCGAGGAACAGTTAAATATATATCCTGTGTTACACCCAAATCAATAGATTCTGACTGGCCTTTCCACACCTGAGCAGTAGAGACCGTTGAATTTTTCTCGTAAAGTTTGTGCGTGTGATAGTAGCGAAAACCGTAGGCTAACAATTTTTGTGTTTCTTGCGCGCGCGCGCTGTCTGAGCTGGTACCCATCACAACAGATATCAAGCGCATGCCTTTTTTTTCTGAAGAGGCAACTAGGCAATATCCAGCCTCGTCAGTGTGACCAGTTTTAACGCCATCGATAGTTTTATCGCGAAACAACAACTTATTTCGATTCGGCTGGTTAATGCCATTGTAACTAAAGTATTTTTCCGAGTAATAATTGTAGCTTTGGGGAAACTCGGAGATTAAAGCTTTGGTTAATATGGCAATATCTCGTGGGCTCGAGTAATGCCCGTCTTCAGGCCAACCCGTTGCATTCATAAAGTGGGTGTTAGTTAGCCCTAGCATATCTGCCTGTTGATTCATTACATCGACGAATGCGCTCTCGCTGCCAGCTACATGTTCCGCTAATGCAATTGTTGCATCGTTACCGGATTGAATAATCATGCCGCGAACCAGATCAATGACTGATACTTGAGTACCCTCGCGGATGAACATTTTAGAGCCGCCCTTTTTCCACGCCTCAACACTGATATTCACTTTGTCATTGATATTAATTAATCCGCGTTCAATTTCAGTTGAGACAATATAACTGGCCATTAATTTAGTAATGCTCGCTGGAGGCAGGGCTTTGTCTGCGTTTCTCTGTGCTAAGACTCGTCCAGAATTTGCATCAATCAACAGGTAAGCGGTAGCTGCTAGCTGCGGCGGGGCAGGAATTATAATTTGGCGAGGATTTTCTTCTGACGATACGTACACAGAAAAAAATACGAATATAGTAACATTGAGCAGTAATAAAACACGCTTAAGCATAAGACTATTTGTGACCATTTGATTGTTAAATAAAAAAATATTGTAACACAATTATTCTTGGTAATTGAGCAGAGGACTCGCTACAAAAACTTTATTGATGTGCCTTATGATATATCAATACACTAAAAAAATGGGGGTTTAAACGCTAGACTTTACTGAGCATCTATACCCTTAGAGACAATATGGCCTTCGCTAATTCCTCTCTGTCTTAACAAATCCTGGATGCTGGCTATCTGTAGCGGATTATTAAAGGGACCCACAAAAACACGATGCAAATTATCCTTCCCCACAATTACGTTGACCGCCTGAGATAGCACTATCGAGACTTTATCTCTTAAAGTCTCTGCGCTTTGAAATTGCTGAAATGCCCCTAACTGCAGATAGACACGTGTTGAATTGCGCTGTGGAAGCACATTTTGTACGGATAGTGACGGCTCGATACTTCGCTTTATACTGCTTTTCTTATGGGCTGGCGTCACGTCAACCACATCGACGGCCGCAAAACCTGTGGCAATCATTCCTAATTTTTTAGCGGCGACGTAACTAAGATCAATAATTCTATTGCCATGAAAAGGACCTCTATCATTAATTCTGACGATAACTGAGCGCCCATTAGCGACGTGGGTAACACGCACATAACTCGGTATCGGCAAAGTCGTATGTGCCGCAGTCATTGCAAACATATTATAGACTTCGCCATTAGCTGTGCGCCTGCCATGAAATTTTGTACCGTACCAAGAGGCCTCGCCACGTCTTTGATACCCCTCGCTAGAGGGTAAAACGCGGTAAGTTTTGCCTAATACGGTATATTGTGGCGCGTTTCCCGCGCGCGTGCGCACGACTGCTGCTGGCTTGGCATTGGCAATCTTAGTGACGTCAACCGAATTTGTCGGCTGGCCATCCTTTGAAGATCCTAGTTGAGGCACTTGAAGTGAAGTCGAGCATGCACTTAGCCATACAACCAACAAACCAACAATTTGAAAACGCATATTTAGTCTCAACAAGAACTGTTTTTCTATTTATATCTGTAATCAACCTAAGACGATTTTTTTTGAGCCGCGAGCTCTTGGCTCAATTGCCAAACAGCCATAGCGTAGAGACGGCTATGATTGTATCGAGTAATTACATAAAAATTATGTAGGCCCAACCAAAATTCGGCACCCCACTCACCTTGTAGGCGCATAGCAGTTGCATTCCCGGTATCACTTAAGGTGTCAACGGGTGTAAAGCCTTTGCGACTTAAGTCTGCAACTGTGACCGTGGGCTTTAGTGATTTATTGATGACCGACTCATCAAAGTTATCAGCAACGCGGCTTCTAACCGCAACTTCGTGATTTGGTTTCCAACCATGAACCTTAAAGTAGTTGGCAACACTGCCAATAGCGTCATCGGTATTATTCCAGATGTCGGCAAAGCCATCCTTATCGTAGTCAATCGCGTAGGCACGATAGCTCGATGGAATAAACTGACCATAACCCATGGCACCCGCATAGGAGCCAATGAGAGCCAAAGGATCTTGTTTTTGCTCACGCGCAAGTAGCAAAAACTCCTTCAGTTCTTTTCTAAAAAACTTACTTCGAGGCGGATAATCAAAGCCTAAGGTGCTAAGAGCATCGATAACCCGAAAACTACCTTTATTTTGACCATAGCGCGTCTCTACGCCGATAACAGCGACGATGACTGCTGCGGGCACACCAAATTCTTGCTCAACCTTTGTGAGAAGGCTCTCGTGCTCAGTCCAGAAAGCAACACCTTTGTTGACGCTTGAATCGGTTACAAATATTTTGCGATATTGAGCCCAAGTGAGCCTCTTCTCAGCGGGTCTAGAGATAGCATCTAGAATAGATTGTTTTTTTGTCGCACTGGCAAACCAAAGATCTAACTCGGTTTTGTCAAAACTATGCTCTGTAACCATTTCCAAAACAAATTGATTAGCTAACTCGTTATTGCGGTAAGAATTATCGTCAGAGGCCACTGTGGTGACACTAATAAATAGTGCACAGAACGACGCGCTCGCACCCCATAAAAAATTTCTTATCATCATGATCACCGGTTATTTGTAATTTTGGGAGGCTCGGTACTTATCCCCATCAACAAACCAAAGCCTAACATCAGAGTAACGAGCGATGTTCCACCTAAGCTCACTAGCGGTAATGGTACACCAACTACAGGCAGTAAACCCGACACCATCCCTATATTAACGAAGACATAAACAAAAAAAGTTAGTGTAATACTGCCTGCTAATAGTCGTCTAAAGCTGTCTTGTGCCTTGACGGCAATGAATAATCCTCGAGCAATAACCAGCAAGTAAACTACCAACAGAACAAACACACCTACGAAGCCGAATTCTTCAGCAAGCACGGCAATAATAAAATCGGTGTGCCCCTCTGGTAAAAAATCGAGATGCGACTGAGTTCCCGACAGCCAGCCCTTGCCGTCGAGACCGCCCGAGCCTATTGCAGTTTTCGACTGAATAATATTCCAGCCTGCGCCGAGCTTGTCGGCCTCTGGATTAAACAAGGTAATAATACGTCCACGCTGATAATCGTGTAAGACGTAGTGCCACATTGGCCAAATACTTGCGACCAGCAAGGCCACCGCCGATACAATATAGCGCCAGCGAAGACCTGCATAGAACAAAACAATTAAACCAGATATAGCGACTAAAATAGACGTTCCCAGATCTGGCTGCTTAATAATTAACACGGTTGGTACAGCAACTAATAGTAGCGACCAAAACACATGCTTAAAGCGCGGTGGCAATGTTTTATTAGACAAGTAGGCCGCAATCGCAATAGGCATAGCAAGCTTCATCATCTCCGATGGTTGGAAGCGAATGCCGCCAAGACTTAACCATCGC
Source organism: Pseudohongiellaceae bacterium (assembly GCA_047638515.1). GTDB lineage: Bacteria > Pseudomonadota > Gammaproteobacteria > Pseudomonadales > Cellvibrionaceae > CANLBN01. The sequence continues at coordinate 8,476 of JBLIME010000037.1, read as the reverse complement.
TGCGCGCCCTTTGCACCCACACCAAAAAACAAGACAGCCACTAATAAACCTAAGGCACCTATATAAAATAATAGAGACCATCTTGAAAAAAAATCAACTTTTATTTGGGCAACAGTAAACATACCGATGTAGGCAATCGTAAAAAAAATAGCCTGACGTTTTAACAAGCTGCTGTCACCCCCACTTGCGCTGTAGAGCACGATTAAGCCAAAAGACGTCAGCGTTAGCAGTAAAAACAGCAGTAAAGGATCTACATGAACGACATGCCAAAAACTTCGACGACGCCTAAGATCGTTACTCGCCTCTGGCATTCGACGAATAAAGTCTTGTTGGTTGTTGTGCGCCATTATTATTGAGTGTCTCTGCGAGCGATCTTGAGTGAGCCCATGGCAGTAGACGAGGCGACGGACAATGCCGACTCAGTCAACTCTGAAACCAGCTTAGTGGTAGACACTGCTTCATCCGATTTTTTATTGAGCAAATGCGCGTCAAATATTTTTCTAGCGATAGGCGCAGCCGTACCCGAGCCTGACTCGCCATTTTCGACAATCACCGCAACTGCAATTTTTGGATTATCGAAGGGGGCAAACCCAACGAAAAGAGCGTGATCGCGATTGCGCTCCCGCAGTGCCTCCGAGTCGTACTCCTCACCTTGCTTAATGCCAACAACTTGAGCGGTACCGGTCTTTCCCGCCATTAAATAGGATGACTTACTGCCCGCACGTCTCGCCGTGCCGTTAGAGGCATGCATAACATCTTTCATTGCTTTAAAAATATGATCCCAGTAGCGATCGGCAACTTCCACTTGATTAATAACTGTTGGCGATAGCAATTCACCATCGATTGCTTTCACCACCTGCGGCAGCATATGCTTGCCTCTATTGGCAATAGTCGCCACCATTGCCGCCATTTGTACTGGTGTTGCCAACGCAAAACCTTGGCCAATACCTACGTTGAGACTATCGCCAGGAAACCATGGTAGCCGTTGAGTCTGCTCTTTCCATTGCCGCGAAGGCCACAGCCCTCGCCTCTCGTTAGGCAAATCTATACCCGTTTTTTGACCCAGGCCAAACTGCGCACCAAAATCATGAATCCTATCGATACCCATACGAAAGGCAAGACCATAAAAAAAGGTATCTGATGATTGTACAATTGCCTTATGAACATCCACAATACCGTGTCCGGTACGCTTCCAGTCGCGCCACAAGCGCTCCTCACCTTCTAGTTGATAAAATCCCGGGTCAAAAATTTTATAACTTCGACTAATCACGTTCTCGCTTAAGCCGCCCAAGCCCATCATCGGTTTGATAGTTGATGCTGGCGGGTAACGGCCTTGGAGCGCGCGATCGAATAAAGGAATGTCCGAGCTGTTACGCAAAGCGTCATAATTTTTATAACTAATACCCGTGACGAATAAGTTAGGGTCGTAACTGGGCGTACTGACAATCGCTAATACACCCCCAGTCTCAATATCGATAGCAACAACGGATCCCCGATACCCACCCAAAGCATTTACTGCTATTTGCTGTAAATGACTATCAATATGTAACTGCAGATCTTTTCCTTGAACTGGGTTTTGTTGCTCGAGTGTCCGCAATACTCGCATGCGCGCATTCACCTCGACATTGCGATAACCAATTTCACCAAATAGTATACTTTCGTAAGACTTCTCTAAACCAATTTTTCCAATGGTGTGTACGCCTTGATAACGCCTAACCTCATGCTCGTCAAACCGACTCCATTCACGGTCATTAATCTTGCCTACATAGCCAACACTATGAGCAAACAGCCGTCCCTCTGGATAATCGCGCACTAATGTTGCCTCAACTTCAACGCCGTCGAGGCGATATTCATTGACCGCAATCCTGGAAATTTCTTTCTCTGTTAGGCGAAACCTGAGTGGAATGGGTTGATAGGGCCGTCGATTTGTATTCAACGATTTGTAAAAATCTTGCACATGATTTTCATTGACGTCAATAAGAGTGCGAAGTGACTCGATGGTCTCATCGATGCTTTTGATATTTTCAGGAACCAAGGAAAGGTTATAACTCGGACGGTTATCGGCTAGCAATCTGCCATTTGTATCAAAAATAAGACCACGCTGCGGGCTGATAGTTTGCACTAGGATACGATTGTTGTCTGACAGTGTGGCGAAATTCTCGTGTTGAAGGATCTGTAGATTGTAGTAGCGGTAAAGCAGGAGCGCTGTGAGGCCTAGAATAATCAGCATGGTCAGCAGCACCCGACCAGCAAAGCTTCGAGACTCGATATAATAATTCTTAAAATGTTGATGCTCTTGCATTAAATAAGATCTATCACGCTATTTGTCTTTTAAAGTTTCTTTAAATATCGCACCGTAATTCACTTCAAACATACTGTTTTATAAGCGATTCCATCACTTTATTTGTGATAAGGATGGTTGTTTAACAGTGACCAACTGCGGTATAACTGTTCGACAAGTACGATGCGAACTAACGGGTGCGGCAGTGTTAGTGCCGACAGCGACCAGCGTTGGTTGGCACGCGTTAAGCAAGCGGGGCTGATGCCATCGGGGCCCCCTATTAATATAGCGGTGTCCTGCCCTGACATTTGCCACCTTGACGTCTCGATCGACAGGTCGTGAGTCGACCGCATCTTCCCCTTAACGTCCAAGGCGATAACCTGCTCTTGCGAATGAATAGCTGCGAGCATCGCATTACCCTCTGATTCGATAGCTCTGGACACGTCTTGCGACTTGCTACGGTGACCAACAGCTAGCTCCACCCATTCAAACCTCCACTCGCGGGGCAGGCGCTTTTGATACTCCGCTACGCCTTCTGCAACCCAAGACGGCATTTTTGTGCCCACGGCCAATACTCGAACATGCATATTTTACATTTCTCTTTCGATCGTTTTTTATTTAACGACTTTAAACGTCAGCACCGTTGGCGATGGTTACTAACGCACAAATAAGGCCAAGAAGCCGAGAGGCAACTTAATTAAGCCTCGACCGACTCATTGCTAGACCTTTCTATTGGCGTCCATAGCTTTTCTAGATCATAAAACTTTCTCGCCTGCGGCAGTAGTAGATGCACCACCACCGAACCATAATCGACTAGTACCCAATCCGACGCCTCTAAGCCTTCTATACCTATTGGTCGCAGCCCCTGCTTTTTAACTTCATTGACAACGTTACCAGCAAGGGATTTAACATGACGGCTAGAAGTCCCTGTAGCAATAACGAGTGTATCCATTACATCACTTAACGACATAACGTCCAGTACAACAACATCCTGCGCTTTTAAATCATCTAGTGCACTGATAACCAATGCGTTTAATTCAGCGTTATTTAATTCTTTAGTCATTAAGTCTCAGTCTCTGTAAAACCATATAATTGATGAGCCACAATATAATTAAATACCGACTCGGGTAAACCTTTAGGCCGAACACCTAGCGCTAATTGTTCGCGTATTTTTGTTGCCGACCACGGTAACAGTGGTTGTTTCAGCGCAACCACCGTTCCCGCAGGCTGCTGATGAATGTTAGCAGCTGACGATCGTTCAAGCCAATGAGCCAACACACCAACTTTAGGAACGGTGTAGCCTGGTCGCTGTAATATGCCGATGTGTGCTAACTGAGGCAATTGCTGCCACTCGTGCCAGTTCTGCAAACCACTATAGCTGTCTGCGCCCATCAACAGGGTAATACTTAGCTCATCGCCAAACTCTTTCCGGCAATGCCTTAAAGTGTCGACGGTCCAGGACAACTTATCGCGTTTTAACTCCCGCGTATCAATCGACAAATCATCAACGTCCTGTACCGCAAGGCCTAGCAACAATAAGCGCTGCCGGCTCGTTAGCTGAGGAGTCGCACGGTGCGGTGGTTGATGACAGGGCAATAAACGCACCTCATCTAACTGTAGATGAGCCTTTGCTGCGAGGGCCATCTGTAAATGACCGCAGTGAACAGGATCAAATGTTCCGCCAAAAAGACCTAGCGTTGGTAAGCTCATTATCTAACGCTCTCTTGCAGGCAGTTAATGGCGTATGTGTCCATCGCCGAAGACAACCCACTTTTGCGACGTTAAGCCCTCGAGTCCAACAGGACCACGAGCGTGAATTTTATCGGTAGATATACCAATTTCCGCACCTAGACCATACTCAAAACCATCCGCAAATCGAGTGGATGCATTAACAATCACTGAGCTTGAGTCAACTCTCGACACAAATTGACGAGCGCGAGAAATATCTTGCGTGACTATAGCCTCGGTATGGCCTGAGCTGAAGCAGGCAATATGCTCTATTGCCGAGTTCATATCGTCAACTATACGAATAGATAAAATAGGGGCCAGATATTCGGTGGCCCAATCTAAGTCGGTGGCCGCATTCATCTCGACTAGGGCTAAGGTGCGCGCACAACCGCGCAATTCGACGCCTTTTTCGATATAGGCCTCAACAAGAGATGGCAAAATTTTTGATGCTACCGAATTTGCAATCAGCAAGGTCTCCATTGCATTGCACACGCCGTAACGATGAGTTTTAGAATTTATAGCAATGTCAAAAGCTTTAGCCAGGTCGGCCGCATCGTCAATATAGACGTGACAAATGCCGTCTAGGTGCTTAATCACAGAAACTGTTGCCTGGTTAACAACGTGCTCGATTAAGCCTTTGCCACCGCGCGGTACGATCACGTCGACGTATTTGTTCATGGTGATTAGCTCGCCTACAGCTGCGCGATCAGCTGTCGTAATTACTTGTATGGTATCTTTAGGTAGACCCACTTTCTCTAAGCCGATATTGATACAGACAGCAATAGCTTTGTTAGAGTTCAATGCCTCTTTGCCGCCGCGCAAGATGGCGGCATTACCTGATTTTAAGCACAGGCTCGCGGCATCGATAGTTACGTTAGGGCGAGACTCATAAATAATACCGATAACGCCGAGTGGCACCCGCATTTTGCCCACCTGAATCCCCGATGGACGATAACAAAAATCCGTAATTTCACCACAGGGATCCGACAGCTCCGCAACCTGCGCAAGTCCAACAATCATTTGATCGATGACTTCATCATCCAAGCTCAGGCGATCGAGCAGCGCCGAGGCTAAACCATCACTGACGCCTTGGGTCATATCTTTTTTGTTGGCGGCTACCAACTCAGCTCGCCGCTCATCTAATGACGAGGCAATAGCTAACAGGGCTGCATTTTTTTGCGCACTTTGCGTTGCCGCAATGACTTCTGCAGAAGCGCGAGCCCTAGCGCCAATGTCGGCCATGTATTTTTTTATGTTCATATTAGAGTTCTTAATGCATTCTATTCAAAGTCGGCCAAGCTAAGTTGCCATAAAAATATTTTTTATGGGACTATTTACGATATTTCAGCAAGATCATTATACAGAGATAAGTGTCATTTACAGTCTACTTACTTCAAAATAAGCTATTATTAACTACTGAATTAAAATAAAAATATTTCCTACCTATACGCCGAGCAAAAGCCAATGCTTACCCATACAAACATCAGTGTCGAATTGACAAGGAAGGCATAAAGACGTGACTTACCCAACGCCCGCTATCTTGAACACACTCACTCGCACCGCAAAACAAGTATTACTTTCACTGCTTACGTTTTGTTGTGTACAAACAAGTTCGGCGCAACCTTTAGACCGCTCTAAAATTATCGTCTCTTACGCCTATAATTTTGCCAAGCACATCAAATGGCCCGATGAGGAAAAGCTCGCTAGCTTTAGCTTTGCCTTGTTTGACGTCAAAAATCGCAACTTAATCAACGAATTTGACAAGCTAAATGAGAGTGTGCGCATAAAAGGTGTCGACATCAACGTCACGCAGACCAGTAATATAAGTGCGCTGGCAAATTATAATGTGATTTATGTCGACAACTCGGATGATGAAACTATCGCAAGCATACAGGAGGTTATTGAAGGCAGGCCCATACTGCTTATCACCCATGCCGCAGCCGACAAACGTCTGGTAATGATCAACCTGTACAACGATCAGAGTGAAAAGTTAAAATTCGAGATCAACAAGGCAAATCTACTCAACAGCAAGCTAATGCCCCAACCCGAACTGATTTTACTAGGGGGCACTGAGATTGATGTCGCTAAATTATTTAGAGAAGGACAAAGCTCTTTAATAAAATTACAAAATAAGCTGGCGATTCAACAGGGGAAGCTCGAATCCCAGCAAAATAAATTACAACTACAACAGCGCCAACTCGAGACACAACAAACAAAATTAAAACTGCAACAGAGTCAACTTGACCTACAGCAGGCTAGCCTCGATATCCTTATAAAAAACAACATCCTACAGGAGAAAAACTATAACTCACTTCTCGTTAACATTAAGGGCTTGAATGAAGACATCGAAAAAACTCGACGTATGAACAGTGAGCTATCCGATGAGCTGAAAACTTTAAAAACGACGATTGCATCCAATAAGACAACGATAGTCAAACAGCGTGATGAAATAGAGGTTAGCAAGCGACAGAAAAAAACCTTAGCCGAACAAGTCGAGAAAGGCGATCAAGAGCTAGCTAAGAAGCAGGCGGCTTTAGACAAAAAACAACTAGAGTTAGTGCAAAAAGATTTAGAGCTGAATGAGCAACAGCGGCGATTAGAGGATATCAGCAGAAGTATCGTCGACGAAGAAAGCAAGCTAAATAGGTTAAATGTCACTATTGAAGCGCAGCAAAGATCCCTAGAAGAACAAACACAATCTATCAAGAAATTAGACGAGCTAGTCAACGCACAAAAGCGTTCGCTGTATTTTTTATGGGGGATTATTGCCCTCAGCATTGCCTTGTTTTTACTGGCGTTTATTGCTTATCGGAGCAAGCGCGAAGACAATGAGCGCCTTGCCAAAAAAAGCCATGACTTACAGATAGCGAGGGACAAGCTGGCACTTGCCAAACAAAAAGCAGAGCGAGCCAATCAAGCAAAGAGTGTATTTTTATCGTTAATGAGCCATGAGTTAAGGACTCCGTTGCAATCGATCATTGGCTACACCGACCTCGTTATTGAAGAGCTTGAAGCCGAGGGCAACATTAGTTACAGCGACCAACTCATCAGAGTCACTAATAATGGCCAACGCTTATTAACGTTGATTAACAACACGCTAGACCTCGCTAAAATTGAGGCGGGCAAAATGGAGGTGCAGTTAACAAGAACTAATATAAGTGCACTGATAGAAGAGGCTGTGAGCAACATTAAGCCGCTGTTTAAAAAGAATGACAACAAGCTTTTAATTAACATCGATAATAACACTCGCACACCCAGTATTGATTACGATAAATCACTCCATATTTTAGTTAACCTACTCAGTAATGCTACCAAATTCACCAACAGTGGCACTGTTACTATATCTGTTCATAATAAGCCTCACTATTTAAAATTAATGGTGAGCGATACCGGTGTCGGCTTAACCAAAAATCAACTCGACACCATATTCTATCAATTTAATCAGGTAGACCACAAAAATGCCCTAAGAACCAAAGGTACTGGGCTAGGCCTCTCTATCACCAAGCATTTTTGCGAACTCATGGGTGGTCAAATCACCACAAGAAGTGAAAAAGGTGTTGGCACCTCCTTCAGCGTCACCATACCACTACCGGTTGTTATCAATAATAGTAAAACAATTTTAGAAATGGATGTTAATTAACACCGTGTAAATAACGACAGCTTGCTTGTTCTATACTAGGCGTATGACAGAATTTATTTTAATAAATATCGTCTGTGCTTTAATAGTCTATACTAATAGTGCTGGTGGTAGACGATGCGCATAAAATATGGGCTAGCGGGGTTGATAGAAAAATAAATTTAAGTGCTGAGACGGCAACAAGTAAAAATGAAAACTTCAAAAAAAATCTTGTTCTTACTGCTGGCGCTTCAGTTTAGCGGACTCACGTTTGCCCAAAATAACTCATCAAATGGAGGCCTCGACTATTTATTACTAAGTCTCGAGGAGCTCGGCAAGATGAATGTCTCAATTGCCACCGGTAACAGCACGCCGATTGATAGAGCTCCTGCCGCGGCGACCGTCATTACTGCAAAGCAAATACAGGCCTTAGGTGCAAGCACTTTAGACGATGTCCTTGAGACGGTGCCAGGCCTTCATATAGCGCTTTCTGGCGCATTTAGGCTTGATGCCATCTATTCTATACGAGGTATTCACACATCGCTTAATTCTCAAGTACTACTACTAATTAATGGCTTCCCTGTTCAATATCCAGCAAGTGGCGGACGCCCGTTTCTATTTCGTCAGTCTGTTAACAACATCTCCCGCATAGAAGTACTTCGCGGTCCGGGCTCGGCGGTTTATGGCTCCGATGCCTTTTCTGGCGTTATTAACATTATTACTAAATCCGCCGCCGAGATCGACGGGACCGAGCTTGGCGGCAGAACCGGCTCTTTTGGTTTTCGCGAGACTTGGTTCCAAAGTGGCCATCAGCTCGGCGACTGGGGGGCCAACCTCTCGTTCAACCACCA
>JBLIME010000036.1:0-15579 GCA_047638515.1 Pseudohongiellaceae bacterium | reverse complement strand
TCAAGTCGGTACATTACCGATCGTTTTATGCCCGATAAAGCTATTGACGTCATTGATGAAGCCGGTGCTTATCAACAGCTACAATCACCGAGTAAACGTAAGAAGCAGCTAGGTGTAAGTGACATTGAAAAAGTTGTCGCCAGCATTGCACGTATTCCACCTAAAACTATATCGACATCCGACAAGGAGCAGCTTCGTAAGCTAGATGGTTCTCTTAAAATGACAGTGTTTGGCCAAGAGACTGCAATTGATGCGTTAACAACATCAATTAAATTATCTCGAGCGGGTCTCGGCGCTGAAGATAAGCCAATCGGTTCGTTCTTGTTTACGGGACCAACGGGTGTGGGTAAAACTGAGCTTTGTAAGCAGCTGTCAGAGGCAATGGGTATTGATCTGATTCGCTTTGATATGTCGGAGTACATGGAGCGCCACACCGTTTCTCGATTAATCGGTGCTCCACCTGGCTATGTTGGTTTTGACCAAGGCGGTTTGTTAACGGAAGCCGTTACTAAGCAGCCTCACAGTGTTCTGCTGCTCGATGAGATTGAAAAAGCGCACCCAGAAGTGTTCAATATACTTCTACAAGTAATGGACCACGGCACCTTGACTGATAATAATGGTCGCAAAGCCGACTTCCGCAACACCATTATCATTATGACCACAAATGCGGGTGCGGAAGAAATGAGTAGAGCATCTATTGGTTTCACCAAGCAGGATCACAGTAGTGACGGTATGGAGGCACTTAAGAAAGTCTTTACACCAGAGTTTAGAAATAGAATTGATTCAATTATTCAATTTTCTACACTCTCTAAGTCAGTCGTCAAAACTGTTGTCGATAAGTTTTTGGTACAGCTACAGTTGCAGCTTGACGATAAGCGTGTGGTGCTGAATATTAACGATGACGCCCGTGCGTGGTTAGCTGAGCACGGCTACGACGAAAAGATGGGTGCCCGTCCCATGGCGCGCTTGATACAAGATAAGCTCAAAAAGCCATTGGCAGAGATGGTATTATTTGGTGAGTTAAGCGGCGGCGGTACAGTCAATATTTTTGTAGGTAAGGATGACGATATCGCACTTGAGGTCGAGAGTGAGCTAGAACCAGCCTAGGTAGAAACTGGCTGTACAAGTACCAATAAAAAAGAGCCTTATGGCTCTTTTTTATTGGTTGATATAACGGCATTTTAAGTCGAAGGTCTCAATAGTCGAGGCGCTCGAGCCGTTCGAAACCAATTTAGCTATTTAGAATGCGTAGTTTGAGTGGCTAACGGGCACGGAAAGTTATGCGGCCTTTAGAAAGATCGTAGGGAGTCATTTCGACCTTAACTTTATCGCCGGTCAAAATTCGTATATAGTTTTTGCGCATTTTTCCAGAAATATGGGCGGTAACAACATGTCCATTTTCTAGTTTTACACGAAAAGTAGTATTAGGGAGAGTGTCGATGACTTCCCCTTCAAATTCAATGTTCTCTTCTTTTGCCATTCGGCACAAACCTCTCAAAAGCCTTTAAAATAAGCGCTGCATTGTGCCTTATTTTCATCTGTGCGCCAAGGTGAATTTACAAAACTCGTAACCAATGCGAGCCATTTTGTATCTCAAGTGGTCGATACGATGATTTGTAGCTCATTTTTTGACAAGATTTAATCCAATAGCCAAGATAGACAGCCGGTAGGTCGAGTGTCTTCGCCTGTTCTATTAAAAAAAGAATAATGAAGCTGCCTAAGCTTCGCTTAGCTAAAGTAGGGCAGTAGTAACTGTAAACCGCGGCTATGCCGTTATCCATAATGTCTGCAACCGAAGCGGCAATAAGACGTCCATCTTTCCGGATTTCATAATAGCGGGTTGATTTCCATTCGCTTGTTAAAAAGCTACGGAACTGCTGTTGAGACGCCGGGTACATGTCGCCGTCTTGATGTCTTGCATTAATATAAGCTTCGTAAAGAGCATAGTGTTCATCGGTATCGATACAGCTAACAATTGAGATCGATAAGTCTTGATTGCGACGCCATGCACGCTTTTGTTGTCTGCTAGCAATAAACGCATCGGCGGGTATTCTAATGGGTATACAGGCATCACAGTGCTTACACATTGGCTTGTAAATATGAGTGCCGCTGCGTCTGAAGCCATACTCAGACAACTGTGAGTAGAGTGTGGTGTCAATCTTTTGCTTTGGATTTAGAAACAAAGTACTAGCAGACTGGCCTTTAATGTAGCTGCAGGGGTGCTCTTGGGTTTGAAAAAATTGTAGTGACTCGATATCACTGGCAATTTTGTCAACGGTAGTAATTTTTTCGTCTAGTTCACTCATAATTAATGACTATATTTTATTTCTCTCGTGTAATGAATAATATCAACAGACTTTGACGATATTGACTAAATTTTCAATGAGTTTACACCAGCTCCCACCATAGCCCAACTTTTTGACTATTAAAACAGCACTACTTCAAGTGTGTATGAGGTACTTCGTAAATCGCTTCTGCGTGGTCCAGTGGCTAGACTTACGTCTGCCGGAGGAGCGTCTTGCTCAGCTTAAGTAGTTGCCTTATTCCAGTAATCACTGTTGAAGGCTATGTCCTGCGGTTTCCACTCGGGCTGGGGGATCGTGGTGTCGACTTCAAAGGCATTTCGTTGCACGATCTGCTCAAAACTCAAGCGATCAATCTCTATGGCACCTAGACTATTCAAGTGATTGTTGTGCACCTGACAATCAATCAATTTATATTGCCATTTTTTTAAGTGTTCGACTAGGTGTGTAATCGCTATTTTAGACCCATCTGTCATTCGACTAAACATTGATTCCCCAAAAAAAATACGACCAATAGCAACTCCATAAAGCCCACCACAAAGAAGATTGTCTTGCCAAACTTCTATCGATTGTGCATGCCCAGCTAGGTGAAGTTGCAGATAGCTTGCCGACATCTTTGAGGTTATCCATGTCGACGGCTCACCAATGGACAGGTCGCCGCGCTTGCAGTTAGCGCAAGCGTTTATCACTCCCTTAAAGTCATTATTAACGGTAACGCGAAAGTTGCCCTTTTTGAGCGTTTTACGGAGGCTGCGACTCAGATGAAATTGGTAAGGATAAATTACCATTCGAGGAGAAGGTGTCCACCATAAAATAGGATCACCCTCGTTAAACCATGGGAATATGCCGTGTTTGTAAGCTTTTAGTAGCCATTCACTCGAGAGGTCACCGCCAGCGCACAGCAAGCCGTTGGGTTCTTGCATTGCCTGACTGGTGTCTGGAAACTCGACAACCAGTGGATCTAGCCAAGGTAATTTCATAGGTTACAGCGTTACTAGTAAAGTCATACAGTTGATTGCGCAATTGTAATGAGTGGATAGGTGTGCCTTGTACGCTTCGTGCATTCTTTGTATCTGCAATACAGTGTTGGGACAACACCTCTTAATTCTAGTGCGACTCTCGATAATCTCGATAATATGTCTGCCGTGTTGACTTGGCAGAGGCTGTTCAATTAAGCTGAATGCCAAATTTTCAGCCTCGTTACCACTACCGACCTGAGTTCTTTTTCATCTAATGATCTAGATATTTCTCTGCATCTAGAGCCGCCATACAGCCGGAGCCGGAGGAGGTGATTGCCTGCCGATAGACATGGTCGGCGACATCCCCAGCGGCAAACACCCCATCGACACTTGTCTGCGTGGCATTGCCGTTGAGGCCACTGTTAACAGTTATATAACCGTTTTTCATGGCGAGTTTGCCCTCAAATAAGCTAGTGTTAGGTGTGTGTCCGATCGCAATAAAAACGCCCTGTAATGAAATGTCTTGCAGCTCGCCGGTCTCAGCGTGTTTTAGGCGCATACCATTGACCCCAGACTGGTCACCCAAGATCTCATCTAGGGTGTTATTCCACATAAGTGTTACGTTGCCATTTTTGGCCTTTGCCAACAATCTGTCCTGAAGCATTTTGTCCGAGCGTAGACTGTCTCGTCGGTGAACCAAGATGACCTCTTTACAAATATTTGATAAATAAAGTGCCTCTTCAACTGCGGTGTTGCCGCCACCAATAACGGCAACGATTTGGTCTCGATAGAAGAAACCATCGCAGGTAGCACAAGCACTGACACCTCTGCCCATAAAGGTCTTCTCGGAGTCTAGTCCTAAATAGCGCGCAGATGCCCCGGTAGTGATGATGAGCGAGTCACAAGTGTAAGTTTCGTTGCCTTTTATCACAAATGGTCGCTTATCAAAGTCAACCTCGTTAATATGATCAAAAATGACCTTGGTTTCAAAACGTTCTGCGTGCTCTTGCATTTGTACCATTAGATCGGGTCCCTGCAGAGCAGAAATGCCACCTGGCCAGTTTTCGACTTCAGTTGTAGTGGTTAATTGTCCGCCCTGTTGCATGCCAGTTATTACTACGGGACTCAAGTTGGCCCGCGCCGCATAAATGGCCGCCGTATAACCCGCAGGGCCCGAACCAAGAATCAGTAAGCGATGATGATTGTCTAAACTCATGGTGTCTTCCACTAGTAAATTTACGTTAAAATTGTGTTAAGCTACTGAATAATCACGATAAACATGTTCAGTAGCTTTGATGGCGAGCATCATAACATGGTGTTATGTCTCTCAATAGAGCAATCAACTTAGCTTATTAATTTTTGTGATTAAAAGCTAATTCGAATGAATCAATAGCATTGGAATTCGAGTGTATCGATGCTTTACAAGCAATATCTGCTGATCGCGCTTTGCTATGCTAGTTATACGCAAATAAAAAGTGCTTAAGGCTGTCGTCGAGCCGACAGTGATGTTAAAAATAAGAGGCATTTAAAAATCAGAGCCATGATTTTATTCTTATCGACAGTTTAGAGACTGATGGGTAGATAAGAATTTATTAATAAGATTGCGTTTGAATTAAACTAACCAGATGAATTGGTTACGCTTAATGTTCAGCCTAGGTTGAATTGACCACTAGGATTAATCGACTACAACTCAATACCAAGGTATAACAGTTGAAATTTATCACTAAAACGACAAGCGACGTCACGCCGATTCAAAATGCCTTACTGCGAATAGTCAAAGAGGGTGCACTCATCGGTTGGCTGTTATTGTGTATCTACTTGCTGGTTGCCTTAACTTCCTTCTCGCCGGCTGATCCCGGTTGGTCAAGTACCGGCACTTCCAGCTATATCCGCAACACCGCAGGTCCGGCAGGTGCTTGGATGTCCGATGTGTTTTATTCTTTATTTGGTTATATCGCCTACCTGTTTCCACTGATGATCTCGTATCGACTGTGGCGTGTTTTTATGGCGCGTAATACGGCGGGGGCTTTTGATGCGCTGATGTTTTTTGTCAGAGTCGTTGGCCTAATAATCGTTATAGTTGCTTTCACTGGGTTGGTTTACTTGCAAATGGGGGCAACAAGTGCAGCGCTGCCTTTTTCAAACGGAGGTATTTTAGGTGTTTCTGTCGTTGAGACATTTGCAAGTGCCTTTGGTTACGTGGGCGCCAATTTATTATTAATGGCAATGGGTTTATTCGGCATCACTATTTTCACTGATCTATCGTGGTTGTCACTAATGGACAGCATCGGCCTTAAAACAATCATGGTTTTTGTTTGGATCGCTAGAAGGTTCTCTCGATATCGTGACAATCAGCAAGAGCAAAAAGTGATTACGTCGAGTGTGCAGGCTCGTAAAGACAGCGTATCAAAACAGTTGGAAAAACATAGCCAGCGATTACCACCTACTATCTCAAAGCCCGTGTCAAGACCTCAGTCGAGCGTGCGAGCTGAGCAAGAAAAGCAGACATCTCTGTTTGATGCGCCAATAACCGGCGCGTTACCACCCCTTAACCTGCTAGACCCGAGCGATGAAAAAGGCGACAAAGGCTTTTCTGAAGAATCTTTGAACGCTATGTCGCGCTTACTAGAAATTAAATTAAAAGATTTTGGTGTGGTGGCTGAGGTTGTGTCCGTGTTGCCTGGGCCTGTCGTAACTCGCTTCGAAATACAGCCGGCGGCAGGCGTTAAAGCCAGCCGTATAACTAATTTAGCCAAAGATTTGGCGCGTTCGATGGCTGTAGTCAGTGTGCGAGTCGTCGAGGTTATTCCCGGCAAAACAGTCATGGGGATAGAAATACCCAATGAGCATCGAGAAATGGTGCGTCTAAGCGAAATCATTTCTTCGAGTGTTTACGAGTCGTCAAAGTCGCCATTAACTCTGGCTTTGGGTCATGATATTGCCGGTCAACCGGTAGTTGCGGATATGGCTAAAATGCCGCATTTGTTAGTGGCTGGAACCACGGGCTCAGGAAAGTCTGTAGGTGTTAATGCCATGATTTTGAGCATGTTGTATAAATCGACACCGAAAGACGTTCGGCTTATTCTCGTCGACCCAAAAATGTTGGAGTTATCAGTATATGAAGGAATTCCACATCTACTAACCCCAGTAATTACCGATATGAAAGATGCCGCCAATGGTTTGCGTTGGTCTGTGGGTGAAATGGAGCGTCGCTATAAACTAATGGCAGCTCTCGGTGTTAGAAATTTAGCAGGGTATAATCGCAAAGTTGAGGACGCACTTAAAGCTGGCGAGCCCTTATTAGATCCGTTGTGGCGGCCAGAGGAGCAATTTACTGTCGGTGAGCAAATTGCCACCGCACCGCCCCTAGAAACCCTGCCTTCGATTGTAATTGTGATCGATGAATTTGCCGACATGATGATGATTGTTGGTAAAAAAGTCGAGCAATTGATTGCGCGTATCGCACAAAAGGCACGAGCGGCCGGGATTCATTTGATGCTTGCTACACAGCGTCCGTCGGTCGATGTCATTACAGGTTTAATTAAAGCAAATGTGCCCTCGCGTATCGCTTTTCAGGTCTCGTCTAAAATAGATTCTCGAACTATTTTAGATCAGGGCGGGGCCGACCAGCTACTAGGTCATGGTGACATGTTGTATCTGCCTTCGGGGACAAATATGCCAATGCGTATTCACGGTGCTTTTGTCGATGACCATGAGGTCCACCGAGTGGTCGCGGACTGGAAACGACGTGGTGCGCCTAATTATCTAGAGGGTGTCGTCGACGAAAGCGCCAACAACATTTCCGTACCGGGTTTGTCAAATGACAGTGACGATGACGACTTGGAAAGTGACAGTCTGTATGACGAGGCTATTGAATTTGTCACGGTGACACGCAAGGCTTCAATTTCTGCTGTACAAAGGAAGTTACGTATTGGCTACAATCGTGCAGCTCGGTTGGTTGAGGCAATGGAGGCGGCAGGAGTGCTGTCAGAGGCAGGACATAACGGCGCTAGAGAAGTTTTAGCGCCGGCACCGCCGCGTCATTAACTAACGATTACTTAGTTATGCCTCATTTCTAAGGCGGCCGGGCAGTATTAAGCGTTTGTTAAAAACCTTGTAGCCGAACTAAAAGTAAGTGCTATTAATCATCAATTGATGATTAATTAACTAAATAACTAGATTCACAAATTATGATGAAATACTTTTTTTGCCTTCTACTATCCTACTCGTTAAATGTCGTTGCAGATGATACTCAAGACCTAGTCAAACTCTTAGCCGACTACAAAACTATTCAAGGCGACTTTGCGCAGAGCCTAGAAGATTCAAAAGGCGAGGTAATTCAACAGTCATCGGGTATCTTCACGGTTAAAGCGCCGGGGTTTTTTCTCTGGGATACACAAGAGCCGTTCCCGCAATTGTTGGTGTCTAATCTACAAGATATATGGCTTTACGACGCCGACCTAGAGCAGGTCACTATTCGCCCCTACAGTCAGAATGTCGACCAGTCGCCGGCATTGCTATTGAGTGGTAATGTCGAAAAGATTTCACAAACCTATTACATCAAAAAAGTTAAATCTATCGATAACAATGAGGTCACTAAGACTGATCGTGCAGCAGCAATTAGCAGTGATTTTATTTTAACACCCAAGCAGACGAACAGCGTATTTTTAGAGCTACGGCTAGGCTTTGTCGACAATATAATTCAACAGATGACACTCGCAGATAGCTTGGGTCAAACAACACGTTTTAGCTTTAATAATATTGTGCTCAATCAGTTGATTAATGAGTCGATTTTTAAATTTTCGATTCCAGCAGGTGTCGATGTTCTTATTGATAATTAGTTAATTAAACCGCTAGGTAACGAATGTCGATAAGATCTAGCGGGATTTCATAGGTAATTGAAATGATGAATAACCATTAGTGACTACTGATTTTTTTGAACAGCAATCAAATACGGCTTACATACCATTGGCGGCTAGATTGCGTCCGCAAAAATTAGCGGATTATATCGGTCAACAGCACCTGCTTGCTCAAGGTAAGCCACTGCGTGATGCTATTGATAGAGGCCAGCTATACTCAATGGTTTTTTGGGGCCCTCCGGGTGTTGGCAAAACCTCTTTAGCTAAATTGTTAGCACACTTAATTGATGCACATTTTGAAACACTGTCAGCGGCGATGGCGGGTGTTAAAGACATTCGTGCGGCAGTGAGTCAAGCTGAATTCCAATTACAGCGCGGTAGACGCACAATATTGTTCATCGACGAGGTACATCGCTTTAATAAATCTCAGCAGGATGCCTTTTTGCCCTACGTTGAAAGCGGTATTATTACACTCGTCGGTGCCACCACAGAAAATCCATCCTTTGAACTAAATAATGCCTTGTTGTCACGGTGTCGAGTGTATGTGTTGAGAGCTCTGTCGCAGCTAGACATAGAGGTTCTTTTGGAACGCGCATTGACTGATACAGCGAATGGTCTGGGTCAACAGGATCTTACTTGTGAAGCCGATGCTTTATCACTGTTAGCGTTAGCGGCTAATGGTGACGCTCGGCGCGCCTTAAATCTTTTAGAGATTGTCAGTGATTTAGCCGTTGAAAAAACTATAACATATCTATCTGCAGCTGAGGTCATCGGCGGTGATGTTCGTCGCTTTGATAAAGGGGGCGATATTTTCTATGAACAGATATCCGCCCTGCATAAGTCGGTAAGAGGCTCATCACCCGATGCAGCACTTTATTGGTGCATGAGAATGCTCGATGCAGGTTGTGACCCATTGTATGTTGCACGCCGCGTGGTACGTATGGCGATAGAAGATATTGGTAATGCCGACCCTCGCGCACTTCAAATTAGCCTGAATGCTTGGGATACGCAGGAGCGTCTCGGTAGTCCCGAAGGCGAATTAGCAATTGCTCAAGCGGTGATGTACTTAGCCTCTGCACCAAAGAGTAATGCGGTTTATAATGCGTTCAACGCTGCTAAAGCCGATATCAGCGAACTGCCTGATTATGATGTGCCGGTGCACCTACGCAATGCCCCCACACCGTTAATGAAGTCATTAGACTACGGTAGCGAATATCGCTACGCCCATGATGAGCCAGAGGCTTATGCTGCCGGTGAAAACTATTTTCCTGAAGCGATCGCCGCCAAGCAGTACTATTTTCCAGTGGAGCGTGGCCTCGAATTAAAGATCAAAAAAAAATTAATGTATTTGAAAAGTTGTGATCAGCAAAGCCAACTACAGCGCTACCCGGCACACATAACAAATGCTAAGGATGCCATATGATTTGGTTGTTTGTTGCCCTAGGCGGTGCTCTAGGTGCAGTCAGTCGTTATGGTTTGACGCAACTTGTGCCAATCGCCGCTAGTGGGTTTCCGTGGGCAATATGGTTTGCCAACGTTTTCGGCTCGATGTTGATGGGCCTACTTTACGTGTTAATTATAGAGCGAGGGATAATCGCACAGCAGTGGGCGCCCTTCCTTATGGTGGGCTTTTTAGGGGCGTTGACAACCTTCTCCAGCTTTGCTGTAGAAGGCGTTCTACTTTGGCAAAATGGCCAGGTTAGTATTGCGCTAGCTTACATAATAAGTTCAGTCGTTACTTGCCTGTTATGTGCCGGAATGACCATAGTAGCGATGCAGCGAGTACTTTAGTTTTTAGGTGATTAATACATAGTAATGCGGGAGAGCTGATGGTTATTTTTCTAGCCAGAACCTGTACCCGTAAACTCGATATATGTGTTTTTATAACGCTAAAGTTCAATCATTTAGGCGGAGCTTGCCGATATGGCAAAAGATTAGATCTAAATGGTCAAAAGTTTTACCCAATAGCAGCATAAGTTGTTAGCGTTAAGCTGAGCTTGGATAACATTTTTATAAACTGAAACTTCTAGGTGTTCTGTGGTCTCATAACTGGCTCCCTTAAGTTAGTGAGACGTGTAAAATGGTCTTAAGTGTCAGCCTACTGATTAAGCTCAGCGGCTTAATCTACCTATTATCTTGTCGCGAATAAAACGTGTGTACGTGTCAAGGTTCCCCGTTGTTGTTACTGCTAATTTTTAGCGTCATTTATTAAATTGATTGGAAAATTCGTTATGCTTGATTTGAAGTTGGTTCGCAGTGAGCCAGAAATAATTGCTAAGGCTTTAGCCAAGCGCGGCTTTACGCTCGATGTAGACACCTTGAATGCGCTAGAAGTCGAGAGAAAAGCTTTGCAGATAAAAGCTGAGTCATTGCAACAAGAGCGTAATTCTCGGGCCAAAAATATAGGTAAAGCAAAAGCTTCAGGTGAGGACATAGCGCCACTACTGCTAGAAGTTGAAAGTTTAAAAGATGATTTAATCCGTGCCGAGGCCGAGTTAAAGCGCGTACAAGGCGACTTGAATACTATCTTGTATGCACTGCCTAATATGCCAGTCGATGAAGTGCCCGCGGGCTTATCCGAGGATGATAATGTTGAAATCCGTAAATGGGGAAATCCGCGGGTATTTAATTTTACCGTTAAAGACCATGTAGAGCTCGGCGAGCATTCTAACGAACTTGATTTTGAAGTTGCGACTAAGCTTACCGGCTCACGTTTTGCGGTTATGCGTGGGCAACTAGCGCGCATGAATCGAGCATTGATTCAACTTATGCTTAATACGCATATCGAAGAGCATGGCTATGAGGAAATATATGTACCTTATATGGTTAACAGGGAGTCTCTGTTTGGCACTGGTCAGCTGCCAAAATTTGAAGACGATTTATTTAAAACCAATGACGAGCGCGAATTGTATTTAATCCCTACCGCAGAAGTACCGGTGACAAATATCCTACGCGATGAGTTGTTAAAGGAGGACGTAATCTTACCAATTAAGCTAGTTTGTCACACGCCGTGTTTTCGAAGCGAGGCGGGAAGCCATGGACGCGATACCCGCGGCATGATTAGGCAGCACCAGTTTGAAAAGGTAGAGCTGGTTAACTTTGTTAAACCCGAGGACTCAGATCAAGCCCTAGAGGACTTAACAAGATGCGCCGAGAACATATTACAAAAGCTGGAATTACCCTACCGCACGGTCATGTTATGCGGCGGTGATATCGGCTTTTCTGCCGCAAAAACTTATGACATTGAAGTATGGGTTCCATCACAAGATAAATACCGAGAGATTTCGTCATGCAGCAGTTTTCGCGATTTTCAGGCGCGTCGGATGAAGGCAAGATTTCGCAATGCCGAGACAGGAAAGACGGAGTTTTTACACACTCTTAATGGTTCAGGGCTGGCGGTGGGTCGTACTTTATTGGCGATTATGGAAAACTATCAGCAACAAGATGGCAGCATCAAGGTACCACAAGTGCTGCAGGCCTACATGGGTGGCGTTACGGTTATTGGCAAGGTAAAGGCCTGAAGGTATTAATGGGCCGTGTCTATTTAAAGGCTCTGAAGAGCCCCGCTTGAATCTATTTTGTCGTTAGTTGTCGCCACCGTCATACTTTTGTCTTGGGGCATCGCTTTCAATTGAAAATTTTATTATTGCTTATTAGTGTTTAATCAGAGTTTAGTTATGGATTTCATGCCATTTTTTTTCGATTTAAAAAATCGGACTTGTTTGTTTGTTGGTGGCGGTGGTATTGCCACCAGAAAAGCTCGTCTAATTGCTAAGGCAGGTGCACGCTTAGTGGTTGTAGCGCCTTACATAACCGATGAGATGCAGGCGTTGGCAGCGTCAACCAATGGGGAATGTCATTTTCGTCGCTTTGAAGAGAAAGATTTAGACGTTGCTATGCTTGTTATTTGCGCAACGGATAATAAGCAGGTTAACCGCGAGGTTTCTGAACTGGCACAACTACAGAGACTACCGGTGAATGTTGTCGACTCACCGAGTCTATGCAGTATTATTACCCCCGCTATAGTCGACCGGTCACCACTAATGATTGCAATCACTAGTGGTGGCGAAGCACCTGTGCTCGCGCGTCAAATTAGGGCAAAGCTAGAAGTGATGTTTCCTTCAAGTTATGGCGCGCTCGCACAAATTGCGAGCAAATTTAGAGCGGTTGTCAAAGCATCGCTAACCTCAGGCGAGCAACGATTGCGTTTTTGGCAGGCAGTATTTGAGGGGCCGGTGGCTGAAAAGGCTTTTTCAGGACGATTAGCTGAGGCGGAGCAAGGTATTCAAGCACTACTAGAGGCCTATCAGCAAACCGGTGGTGCCGCACTTCAAGGTGAGGTCTATTTAGTGGGGGGTGGTCCTGGGGATCCCGATTTATTAACTTTTAAAGCTTTGCGTCTCATGCAGCAGGCCGATATCGTCCTTTACGATAGGCTTGTTAGTGAGGGTGTTTTAAATTTAGTGCGCAGAGACGCAGAGCGCGTCTACGTCGGTAAAAGTCGCGACGACCATGCAGTTGCTCAGCAAGATATTAATCAGTTGCTAGTTGATTATGCAAAACAAGGCTTACGAGTATTGCGCTTAAAGGGTGGAGATCCCTTTATCTTTGGTCGTGGGGGTGAAGAGATTGAATTGTTGGCTGAAAACAACGTTCTCTTTCAGGTGGTGCCAGGTATCACCGCAGCATCTGGGTGCTCAGCCTACGCGGGCATCCCTTTAACGCATAGAGATCATGCGCAGTCGGTACGATTTTTAACTGGGCATACCAAAGATGGGCGCCTTGATCTAGATTGGTCATCGCTACTCGACACGCGCCAAACTTTAGTGTTTTATATGGGGCTCGTTAGCCTAGAAGAAATTTGTCGTGAATTACTCGTTCACGGCCGCGATAGCCAGACTCCTGCAGCCCTAATTGAAAAAGGCACAACGACAAATCAGCAGGTAGTGATAGGTTCGTTGACGACTTTAGCGGATAAAGTCAAAAGCGCGGAGGTGAAAGCGCCCACCTTGTTAATTATAGGCAGTGTCGTGTCTTTACACAAAGAGCTCAGTTGGTATCTAACCGATAGAAGTTACTGAGGTCTGTGCGTGCTAGGTTTTCTATTAAAGGCTTTATTGACAGAGATCGTCACTCGAAACTAAGAATCTGTCAATAAAAATCTTCTTTAATGCCGTGGCCCCTTAATAAAGCGAGCGTTATATAAAATAGATTTCACTTGCATGCCTATTGTGAATCCGACATGAATGAGCTTATATTAACGATAAAGTACTGGGGTCTTTGGGTGGATTAACGACCATTCAACACACTATTTGGTGGGCCTTTTGCCCGCCTAGTTTTGATTTGACGCGATAGCAGAAGGGCCTAATTTTTTTCGTAGCAAATTGTGACAAGCTAGCGCAGAATCCCAGGTCCCTGAGTTAATAAAAATTAGGTCATCCGCGAGTCAATTAAGCGATAACGTTTTTTTCGACGGATTGACTGAGCATATTTTTATAAGCTCTAAAATGAGGTCTTCCATGTCGCGTTCATCAAATTCCTCTCTGTCCGCTGGCCGCATCGCCTCGTGCTCTTCGTTTAATAATTGCATATAGTACTCGCGAATTTGAGTCGCTGATTCTGGTGCGTTCTCAACAGCAATTTTAGCCATTTCTAAGCGGAGTTCAGGCAATACACGGCCAATCTCAATGGCGACGGGAACGACCTGTTCTGGATACCAGCCCACTAACTTTTTAATCAATTCCTCTGCCAGATCAGGTCTTTCGACGACAATTGCACGGGATACATCCAGTACTTTGTTAGGTACAGCCTCGCTCATTACTTGATATAGTCGCAATATATCGATGCCCTCCACGTTGACAACTGCGGCGACAACCTCTTCGGCAAGCTGTGGGTTGGCAATGGCAATGGCACGCACAAGTCTGATAGCAGTAATCGGGTCAGTCTCTGCAATACTGCTAACAGTCTCGGCCTCCATTGACGGAACTGAACTATCGATATACTCAGTTCGTGGATCAAGATCGACGGGTGCGGCTATAGCACCTGTTTGCATCACGAAACTTTCCTGATCTTCAATAGGTAGTGCCTCACTAATTGACATGCGATAAATAACAAATACAGATAGCAGCAATTGCACTGATGCCAAGCAATAAAACAAAACGTTATCGCCAAAAATATTCATCAGTAGTGAGATAGAGTAGGGCCCAATAATACCGCCTATCGCATAAGCCATGATCATACTGCCCATTGCAGAAACCATTTCGCTTTGCTTTAGCTGATCGAAGGTCTGCGAAATACTAAGTGGGTAAATACAAGATATGATACCACTGGTAATTGTCGTCGCTAAAAAAATGGGCCATAGGCCATTTTCTGGATCAAGAAAACTGCTGATAATATTGGTCGCTACAGAAATAATTAGAATATATAGTAGTACTGTTCGCCGATCAAAACGATCCGATAAATAACCAATAGGAAACTGTAAAAAAAATCCTCCCAGAATAGCAATGCCGACATAAAGTGAGATAGTAAAGTTCTCAAAACCATAATAAGCGCCGACAATCGGTAGTAGGCTCATCACAGAAAAGTATATAGTGCCGGCTGTAAAACAACTAATAACGCCCAGTGGCGATAATTTATAAAGTTTAAACAGTGACATTGAAGTTACATCTAAAACTTCGGGAGCCGTGATTTTACTGAGTGCAATGGGTATTAGTGCAGCGGCAAAAACAATGCCAGCAATGATAAATAGATCATTGCTGGCTATCTCAAATAAACCAATAAAAAACTGCCCGCTAAATAAACCCATGATAACAGTGGCATTGTATGCGGCTAGAACACGGCCACGAGTCTCTTTGGTAGAGCTTTCACTAAGCCAACTCTCCATCGCAGCATAGGTCCCGGCGGTACAGAATCCAGCAATAGTGCGAGCTAAGGACCAAACGATAATGTCGTCATTGAGCGCACAAATTAACACGCTAGCGGCGACAACAGCCACACAGCCACTAAATACACGAATATGACCGACATTTTTAATTAGGTATTTGCTATACATTGCTCCAAGCAGCATGCCAATAAAATAGAATGCTATGATCAAACCAATGCTATCGGTACTTAAACCATTAAGTTGCATACGCAGTGGAAAAAATGTGTTGGTTAAGCCATTGCCCACAAAAAGAATGAAGCAGCTGGCAAATAACGGAATCAGGGGTGTGAAAGTCGTTAACACATTAAAATCCTTTGAGTATTGCGATAACTTATCATGGTTAGTCACATTATCGAGCTATAAAGACAAGGCATAAGGGCTTGCTTTATCAACAATTTTTTTTGAATATTGGGGATGTTTTACGGATAATGAGAGTGCTTTTTATCACCTAGAAATAGTCTTTTATACCACAATATTTAGGCGGATATTCTGAACTTTGTAGGTAGATAAATGCAAGTAAAAACTCAAGTAATTGC
>JBLIME010000035.1:0-15672 GCA_047638515.1 Pseudohongiellaceae bacterium | reverse complement strand
TTGACTAATTTCATCGATAGGATGGTGCTAGTAGATCATTGGACTCGTATTGGAATACAAAGCACTAGTTGTCTGTACATCGGAGCTTGATCAGTAATCAATGATTTTTCAATAAATATCGCGCAACCTACTTTTTTTACTGGTCGGTATATTGCTCTTATATTTTTTGATTAACGCGAGCAGTTGTTGGGGTTTGTAATTTTCGTCGCGCGGTTGCTTATACAGATAGACATCAAGTTGCTGTAAATGAAGCGCTAGTTCAGGTATTTTCAAGGCTAGATTATTGAGTGTATCTAGGGCTTCATCATCAAGAGTGAGCTGTCCCCAGTTAATGACTTCTCTACGTAACTGTTGCCAGTTCTTATTTTCAATATGTGTTTCGATCTTATGAATAGCAGTCTTTTTTCGTGACCCTAAGAGGTTGCTATAAAAATTTTGAGTCGCCGCGTTTTTTATAGAGACTTGAGACTTTTTTGTTTGGTAGAGCTTATAAAATAAAACACAGATAACCACAAGAAAAAGACTGCTGATTACTTGCCATAAAATAATAGGCCCTGATTTCTCTGTCGTAGTTTTTGCAAGTGAATTAAGCAAGGGTAAAGCCTGATTGGACTCGACGGTATTACCAGTAATACCACTTCTGGCTACGATGACAGTCTGTTCAGATAAAGTAGCCATCTCTGCTTTATTTGTCTCGACATTCCACCAACTGATCGACACTTCTGGCAGTGTGAATTGGCCCGTCGCACGAGGAATAACTGAATAGTTGAGTTTGCGTATGCCGATGACCCCTTGGCTGTCCTTAATATTATTAGTCTCAGGCAGTGCCTCAAAAATAGTAAAATTTTCGCTCGCCTCAATACTCAGGTTTGGTAACTGATAATCTGCTAAGCCCTGAGCGGTGATAGCAATCTGTAAATTAAGTGGTTCGCCAACAATTGCCTGAAGCGGTGCTTGCTTCCATTGTGCTGACAGGGTGATATTTTTTGAGGGTAACCAGGCTGAATCAGAGGTTTTACTCTCAGGGGTTGCGAGCACATCAAGAGTTATCTCTTCACTTCTCACATAGACGTAAGGATTTATTGGATTACTATAGCCAAAGCGCCTACTCGGTTTTTCAAGACGCCAAGTTTGAACCGGAATTATCAGCTTGCCGCTAGCTTGAGGATGTAAGGTGTATACCTCCTCTAATAACTTATAGCGCTGACCCTGAAAAGTCACTGTTTTATTTTTTTCAAAAACTTGCTCAACCCTTGTGTTATTGACCTTGAGGCCCTCGTGTTCATAGTTGGCAAGTGCTATCTTGTAGTAAAGGCGAGCGGTGACGACTATTTGCTCTTGCACGTAGGCAATTTTTTTATCGGCGCTTAGCTCAAAAAATACATCTGGACTGTCTGTATTATTATCGACGATACCGACCGAGTCAATCACATCAATAGTAATGCTAGAGCTAATGACATTTTTATAATTGAAAGAGGGGATTGTCAGTTTACCGGTCTCTTTAGGCGCTAGTATCAAGACCCAAAATGTTTTGGCTATCTTTCTACCGTTAGAAATAGTGAGGCGACTACTCCTTTGATTGCTAATAATATCAAATTCATAGCTCAGTTGAGTAAAGTCGATTTCATCATTGGCATTGTCGTCCGCAGAGATAATTAAATTCAAGATCTCTGTTTTTGTCATTGATATTTTATCGGTCTCAACTGTGAGTGTGAGTGCGCTAGTATTAGCGCTAAAGAAGACTACCTCTGCTAAAATGGCAATAAGTAAACTAGCCTTTATGAAATACTTAATGATTATTGTGGAGTTAATAATAGTCATAGCGTCGGTTAAGTAGTCTTAGTAGCGATTGTGTGCATTATTTTCTGGTAAATCCCATTTTTTTTGCTGGTACATTTTTTTTCTTTTCTGAAACTCGTACTCAAATTTTCTCCTTAACAAGCCACTAGGATCATCGGGAATTTTACGTAACAGTTGTTCGAGTTGCTGTTTTTGTTCATCATTTAATTGATCGAAATTACTCGGTGTATCGCTGCCATTGTCGTCATCATCATTAGTAGCTTTAGATGCGTTTTCTTGTAATTTACCCTTGGCTCTCTTGTCGCCGTCTTCATCTTGAGTTGTGTTGCTGGCTTTTTTATTGTCATCTGCATTTGACGATCGGTTATCTTGGTTTGAATCAGAGCGGCTTTCAGAGTTTTTATCTTCTTTGATCGTCGAGTCAGCATCATTATTTATTGCACTCTCGTCTTGCTTGCCTTGTTGATCATCCTCTTTATTTTTATTGTCCTGAGATTGATCATCTTTCTTTCGTTGTTCTTGCTGCTCTTCTTTTTTTTCCTTGTCGTCGTTTTGTTGGTTGCGCTGTTGGAGTAATTTTTCAACGATGTCTTTATTCTTTTTTGCCTGACTAAGTGTGCTATCTTTTTTAAGAGCTTGCTCGTATGCCGTGATTGCATTTTCATATTGCGCCAGTTGAGCGTGAGCATTAGCGCGATTATAATAACCCGTCGCAGTCTTATCTTGTTCAAACAACTCAAGTGCTTTGTTGTATTCGCCGTTCTTATAATAGGCACTCCCACGCCACTGTGATTCATTAAAGAGGTCTATGGCAGAGTTATAGTTTTTCTTTTTCCATGCATCCAAGCCACGTTCGTTCTCGTTCTTCCAAATAGATTGATATTCATCTGCATATACCGATACTGGTTGCACTACAAGGCTAGTAGCCCCTATGCAAAGAACACTCAGCAACACACCTCGACGAAAGGCCAATAAAACAAAAGGTATTAACAATAATATAATGAGCTGCCCAGACTCAAACCAACGATCACCGGTGACTGAGTTTGCCTTTGAACGATTGCTGTCAGCGCGTTGTTCGAGATAACTCAGATAGAATTCCACGTCACTATTATCTGCTTGTATGGGTAGATAATAGCCATTAGTCTGCTGCGTCAACTTTTTCAGCACATTGCTATTACGCCTAGCAATAATATTATTTTGTTGTGCATCTTTTAAGAGTCCATCATTGAAAGGAATAGTCGCGCCGGCATCGGTACCAACGCCAATAATTGATAAGTCAGTATCGCCCGACAGAGTATCGACGATAGTCTCGACAGCAGCTTCAGCGATGTCATCAGTGAACAATAAAATAGAAGCTTTAGTCACTCGAGACGATTCTATCAAGTTTTTAGCCAGCTCTACAGCCATCTCTGGATTACTTCCCGGTAACGGTAAGATACCGGGTATTAAGGTTGTTAACAGATTACTTATTGTCTGAGAGTCACTTGTGAATGGCGTGACCGTATAGGCCTCACCCGCATAGACGACGAGTGCGGTTAAGCCATCTTTACGTTGCCGCAGAATTTCTTGTATCTTTAAATGAGCACGTATGATGCGTGACGGTTTAATATCTCTAGCCATCATACTTGGCGATAGGTCTAATATAATAACGACGGCAGATTCTGATTTAAAAACGGTTTGTGGTAATTTTTCCCAGGTTGGCCCCGCAAGCGCAACGATGATAATAAGCCATGCGCTTAACAAACCAACTAGTAAACCGTGAGAGCGCCTCTCGGTACCTGAAAGCGTTAGATGCTGCAGTAGTTCATGATTTATATGGGTCTCAAAGCCTGTCCGCTGAAACTTTTTTTGCCATAGCTTATAAGCTAACCACCCAATAGGGACGATAGCGAAGAACCACAGCGGCCTTAAAAAATGGAAGTCACCAAGCCAAGTCATTGAGTAGTCACCGATTTACTACTGAGTGGGTAGATCTGAAGCAAACCCATTAGCAGCGTCAGACATAAAGCCATGGCCAAGGGCCAGTAAAAAAGTGCATAGGTAGGGCGCAACCATTGGTCAATCTGAGTGATTGGTTCCAACCGATCAAGTTGTGCATAGATCTCTTCTAATGCGGCAGTTTCTCTTGCGCGGAAATATCTCCCGTTAGTTTTTTGAGCAATATCGACAAGCGTTCTCTCATCTAGCTGTAGCGAGGGGTTTATTTTGCGGGTTCCAAAAAATCCACTCACAAGCATCTCATCGGCACCAATGCCAATGGTATATATCCTCACATCTGTTTGTTTGGCAAGTTCTGCCGCTTCTAAGGGCGCAATTTCACCCGCAGTATTGGCACCGTCAGTTAACAGTATGATGACGCGATTTTGTGAATTATTGAGTTCTTGCAGACGTTTTACTGATAATCCAATAGCTTCGCCAATTGCGGTTTTGGGTCCGGCAAAGCCAAGTTGAGCCTCCATTAAAAACTGTCTGACTGTTTTTGTATCGAAAGTAAGAGGAGCTTGCAGATAAGCATTGCTACCAAACAGAATTAAGCCGATGCGATCGCCCTCGCGGCGCTTTATAAAATCTTCCAACACATGTTTAACCGTCTCTAAACGACTAGCTGGATTGCCATCGATAACCATATCTTGCTGATCCATGCTGTCTGAAATATCGACGGCGACTAATAAATCACGGCCAGATGAGGGGCCGGCAATTGGCGTACCAGCCCATTGTGGACGAGCTAGTGCGGCGATGACCAGCAGCCAAATTAGTACAAGCAACAATAGATTGATAAAAAAATAAGTCGATTTTCTTATCAATCCTGAAGGTTCTAAAACCGCTAACTGTCGATAGAACGGCACGATGATTGCGCTCCGCTCTGTTACTACTGGCGCTATAAACCGATAAATAAGTATGGGTAGAGGTAGTAACAAAAATATCCATGGCCAGGCAAAATGAAACATTAAGTAGTGGGTCCTTGGGTCGACGGATAGACTTTATTAGGGTAGTGAACGGAGTGTTGCTTTATCCAAGCCTCTACTGCTAGGTACAAGTTGTCATCCTTAAACACGTATGTTTTTTGATATTGCGACGTGCAAATAAAATTTTCTAGTTCCTCTCCAAACAATGGCTTGGGCGTTTGTCGATTTAAAAAGTGTAACCATGCTTTGCCGTATAGTGCATCAATATCGCTATTTGGATAAGCACTGATAGCGCTACGTTTGAGGCACTCAAGGTACCTAACTGCGGTATCTGTCGCTTTGGAGTCTCTTTTATACCTCCTAAGTAAAGTCAAAGCCTCGCGGCGGTAACCCCATTTTTTTTGATGGCGCCGGTAGGTAGCCAACAAAACAAGTGTCGTTATAAAAATTATTACTATAGATATCCACCAACCCATTGCCAGTGGCCACCATGAAACTCCTTGAGGGGTAATAATATCGGCTAATGCTAATAGCTGATTTTGTTGCGAGCTTGACATAATTTAAGCCCTTATCTTGTTAACGTCGACAAAATCAGACAGGGGTGAAGCTACATCGACAATAACGAGCTCGATGGCCAGACGTCGACATAAAGCCTCTATCGCTTGTTGTTTGTCTATAAACTGCTGATATTGTTTTTTTTGTGACCTTTTATCAATAGAAACTGTTTTCTTTTTATCGCCATCGCTCAGCGTAATATTTTCTAGTGGGGGTAATCTCTTTTCGAGAGGATCGATCAGCCAGTAAAGTGCTACGGAATGAGTGCGTGAAAGCTGGTGTAATATTTTTTCGCAATCGGTATCTAGGTCATAGCAGTCACTGATAACGATGCACTCAGTACCACTATGGGTAATATGCTGTAGCTGCCTTAAACCCTGAGATAAGCTAGCTTCTGCGTGTGCCGAATTAATATCAATCGTACGATTCGCATTAGCCAGTGTTTGTAGCCAACGATTAACTGTCTTGTGTGAGCGGGCAGGGCGGATTTCTCGCATACCATAGGACCCTAAGACTAAGCCGCCGACTCTATCTCCGCGAGCCAGCGTCGACCAATTAATGAGAGCCGATAAATGACAGGCATAAACAGATTTGAAACAATACTGACTGCCAAAAAAGGTTGAGCGACGCTGGTCCACAAAGGTGATTACCGGTTTTTCCTTTTCATCGCGATAGCACTTTGTGTGGGTCTGTTGTGTACGTGCTGTCACCCTCCAATCAATATTGCGCACATCGTCACCAGCTTGATATAGGCGCACTTCTTCAAACTCCATACCACGGCTGACGGCACGACTGCGATGTTGCCCACTGCCAATGGCACTGCTGGGCTTTTTAGAAAACCTCAGGTGCAATTTAGCGAGCAGTCGCAGCCGTTGTAGGTCGCGTAACGCTACAAAGGCACCGGTGGGCTGATAGTTGATGGGACTTATCATAGTCATTTTATGCGATAGAGACTTTTTCCAATACACGACGAATGACCTGGTCTTTGGTAATACCTTGTGCCTCGGCTTCAAAACTTAAAAGTAGACGATGCCTAAACACATCATAAATGACAGCATGGATATCATCGGGTGTCACATAATCGTTGCCGTTGATAAATGCATGGGCTTTTGAGCAACGGTCTAAACTAATTGTCGCTCGAGGACTGACGCCATATTCAATCCATTGACCCAATTCTTCATCGATGCTCTCAGGCTTGCGCGTAGCCATCGTTAATTGAACAATATAATTATCCAGGGACTCCGCTGTATGCACACGACTTACAGCCTGTCTGGCAAGCATCAAATCTCTCTGACTAATTGCCGTAGGCGGAGCATTATCTTGTGTGTTGCCTTGGGTGTTTTCTGAACGAATTAGTTGTAATATCGCGGCTTCTGACTGAGCGTCGGGATAGTCGACATTAATGTGCATCAGGAAGCGATCTAATTGCGCTTCAGGTAGGGGGTAGGTGCCTTCCTGTTCGAGTGAATTTTGAGTCGCCATAACCAGAAATAGATCAGGTAAGGCATAAGTTTTGTTGCCAACACTGACTTGCTGTTCACCCATGGCCTCGAGCAATGCCGACTGCACCTTAGCCGGCGCACGGTTAATTTCGTCAGCCAACACCAAATTATGAAAGATAGGTCCTGCCTGAAATTCGAAGCTGTGGTCGTGAGAGCGATATATATCGGTTCCAGTAATGTCTGTGGGCAGTAGATCTGGAGTAAATTGTATACGCTGAAAATCGCCCTCGATCCCGAGTGCCAGTGTTTTTATCGCCTTAGTCTTTGCTAGCCCAGGAGCGCCTTCAACTAATAGATGACCATCAGCTAGAAGTGCTATTAACAGGCTATCAACTAGTTGGGGTTGCCCAATGATCTGTTGTTTGAGCCAAGATCGCAATGGAGTTAAGAGCATAATTATTCTTTCGTTTGTTGAGTATTTTAATAAAAAACAGATGGTTCAGTCGCTAATGCCCAATAGTTGAATGCATACTTCTCTAACTATATTCTGCCCTGTAGGGTCAAGATCATGGTCACCGTCAGATTTAGTGGCGGTCACGTTGTTGTATTTCTTTTTGCAATGATCGTGCAACTTCTAAAATAGCGGTACGCTGATAGATAGCTTTAAGTCGATTACCGCCAAGTTGTCGCCACAACACAGCGGACCGAACGCCCGCAAACAATAAAGTTCTGATTTGGTTGGCGATGCGTGTTTGTTGCAAAAACTGATATTCGCCTGTTACCTGTATACGGAAATTAAAGGTACTAATAGTGTCGGTATAAACATCAGCTAGTCCAGCAATAACATTCTCGTGGATTATTGAGAAATGCTCCACTTGCAGGCGACTTTTGTTAAGTCTTTTGGCAATCATATTTAGCATCGAAGGCTTTTTGCTTAATTGCTTTTGCAAATGCAGAATGCCCATAACATAACGAATGCAATCACTACTACGTTCGGGGCTGCGGCTTAGATTGGCAATTAAAAAGGATAAACCTGTTGCTAATGGCTCAATACCGCCATAAATCTCCAGAGTGTCAGCGGGGTTTTGATTGAATAAACTATTAACCGAAACTTCAAAATCTTTTTGATTAACATGCCCGGTTTTAGCAAGTTGTTCAACACAAGCCGAGAATTGAAACATCGCTGCCAGAGCAATAGTTTGCCCTTTGAGATCGTTAGCCAAAAAAGTCTCCTTTAAGTACGGTTCTTATAGTTATAATTTAGGGGTGAATTTACTAGTGACGACATTGAATAACTGCGCCGCCTAAGCACACATTACCATCATAAAATACGATTGACTGTCCGGGTGTAATGGCGCGTTGTGGCTCGTCAAAGATTACCCTTAGGACAATATTTTGTGAGTCTTGTTGCGTCTGAGTTTGTTGGTTTTCTTCAGATGAAAGTATGACTTCACAATTTTGATCTGCTTGTCGATAGCGTATTTTTGCCTTACAGCGAAAGCGTTTAGTAGTGGGTGTGTCAGTTATCCAATGACATTGATTAGCCTCCAGCTTGCTGTGAAATAGTAGCGGATGATCCGCACCTTGCACAATGAGTAGTTCATTGGCGCCTAAATTTTTATCGGCAACATACCAAGGTGCATCACCGGCATTTTTAACGCCGCCTATACCTAGGCCTTGGCGCTGTCCTATGGTGTGGTACATGAGCCCTTGATGTTGGCCGATAACGCTGTTTGTGTCGGTGACAATCTTGCCTGGCTGTGCAGATATATAAGTTTGCAAAAAATCTTTGAAGCGACGCTCGCCGATAAAACAAATACCAGTGCTGTCTTTTTTATTATGAGTCACTAGGTCATGCTGTTCAGCTAGCGCTCGAACAGCAGGCTTTTCTAGCTCGCCAACAGGAAACAAGGTTTTAGCAAATTCTAGACTACTCACAGCGTGTAAAAAATAACTCTGGTCTTTGTTATTGTCTAAACCCTTTAAAAGATAGGTTTTACCGTCTTTATCCTGGCGACGAGCATAGTGTCCCGTCGCGATTAAATCTGCGCCTAAAAGCTCGGCATACTCGATGAAGACTTTAAATTTTATCTCGCGATTGCATAATATGTCGGGATTAGGAGTTCGTCCTGCTTGGTATTCTTGCAAAAAATACTCGAAAACGTTATCCCAGTACTCGGCCGCAAAATTGGCAGTATGGAGTGTAATACCTAATTTATCACAAACCATTTGCGCATCTGCAAGATCGATTTTGGCGGTGCAATAGTCAGTGTCGTCATCTTCGTCCCAGTTTTTCATAAACAAACCTTCAACTTGATAGCCCTGTTGAAGGAGTAATAAAGCCGCTACCGACGAGTCGACGCCACCGGACATACCCACTATGACTTTCTTGTTCTGAATATTATTTAGGGGGGTTAAATTCATAAAATTGTTCAATAGTTAGTCGATTTATAATGAAGAATAGCCTCGAGAGGCAAACATACGGCTTGTGTAATTGTAATCGAAATAAGCTTGCGAATTACAAAATATTAAAATAAAACGTAATCAAATATTTACTGCTCAGTAACACCATTGCAGATGAACAGAGCAGCGCCATAAAGCGTGTTTTAATCAATCTAAGCTGCGACTGTAGAGCAAGACATTAGGGTAAAATCTCGTTACGTTCCTCGTGTTCATCCCTCGATATCATTCACTTGGACTAGAGTAACATGGGCGATGTCGTATTCAGGCTTAGCGGTTTAAGGATTTTCGAAAAGCGGCTATTTGTTGACAAATAATCGAGCTTGCGATGATCGATAGTAAACGGCGATTGATAAAACGACTGCAGCTCGGTTATTGAGTGCTGAGTCAATTAATAAGATCTTTCAGTTTGAGTCTGGTCGACGAACTATCCAGCCTATTCAACTCAACTACTTAAGAGCCTATTAGGTGTTACCTAAGGATTGCTTTGAAGCTAGGCTGGAGCTAGGTCAGAGCAACTCAGGGGCTAGTGTGATTTTTTAAGAAATCGCCTTGACGCCGTTAGCCAACAGGTAAGCACCATTACTGGTGTTATTTTACATTTGTATTCTTTTATAAAGCTCGTTGTTCTTCATTGGTTACATTAAGAGCTGCTTGTTTAGTGAACAGTAATGATTCACTACTTTTTTGCCTCCTAGGCTGCCGGCTCGACTGTTGATTGTCTAGTCTGATTGCAGTAACCGCGTCTCGCGCATAGCTTGAGACGCATTCAATAATAGTATCTAACTTCTAAGTTAACTCTTAAGCGAACTTCTGTGCGCGGGCAGCTGATTTGCTGCTTTTATCCGCAACTCGTGCAAAACTTTGTTCCAATAACCAGCGTGCGCCGCTTCGATGGCGGTATTTTGTGGCAACAAGTTTGATTGCACTGCAATTGCTCGGCTCTTCCATCTTCATTGATATCCTTTGTTATCTTAAATGATGCTTTGTCAATCGCTACTAGTTTGGTAAGTACTTCTTTCAGTTGCTGGTTTGAACAGGTTATCCAAGTTAGGGGTCTGCTAGGTTCATGCGATAACTTGTTTGAGGTTTAATATTTATCGGCAGACGAGTTATTTTCAGTAAGTCATCGTCTTTTCTCGCACGCGAGAACTTGTTGCCAATGTAACTCCCTTAAAAATATAGATATTTACCGACTAGGATGACGTTTTAGGCAGTAGTTAAGCTCCACTGCGAAGTTGCATGCAAGCAACTATAGTAAATGCGATTGTTAGTTGAAGTTTAAATAAGGTTATTGTATTGGTAACTATTGCCTATGCCAATAGATGTTTCAAGTAAGCTTTGTCTTGATAAGTGTAGCGTGCACTAATGTCGATCCCTACTCCTGCAGAAGCCGCGCACAGGGCACTTGTGTCAACAAGCAGGTTATAACTGGTCAGAGAGAATCCGTGGGCTAGCCGACAACTAGATATGAAAAAAGCCAAGATAGATAGCTATCTTGGCTTTTTTCAGCGCTCGCCTAGATCGACTAGACGGCTTGCGGTTGTTAATTAAAATTAAATGGCTAGATATTCTTCTCTTAGTTTATCGTCAGCCATCAACTCGTCGGCGCTGCCATCAAATACGACTTCTCCCATATCTAAAATAATCGCTCTGTCGGCTAATTTAAGCGCGGCCACAGCATTTTGCTCAACGATAATAGTTGTAATGCCTAAGTCTCGGATACCCATTAAAATGCGCTCAATCTCTTGCACAATGACTGGCGCAAGACCTTCATAGGGCTCATCTAATAAAAGTAATCGACAGTCTCTTGCTAGCGAACGCGCGACGGCAAGCATTTGTTGTTCACCACCAGACAGTGTAATGCCTTCCTGAGTACGACGTTCGTCGAGACGAGGAAAGTGCTCAAAAATCTTCTCTTTACTCCAACCAATAGGCGGTGCAATTTGCGCTAGGTCGAGAGATTCTTCAACCGTCATGCCCGCAATAATGCGTCTGTCCTCGGGTACTAGGCTAACACCGAGCTGAGCGGCTTCAAAAGACTTCATTTTATGCAGCGGTTCACCGTTAAGCCAAATTTCACCAGATTTTAACTGGGGATCATCGGTACGTGCGATAGTTCGCATAGTAGAGGTTTTACCCGCACCATTGCGACCTAAAAGGGCGAGAATTTCGCCTTCTTTGACATCAAAACTAACACCTTGAACAATATAACTTTCACCGTAGTAAGCGTGAATATCTTGAACTGAAAAATAAGCCTGACTCTCACTCATACTTCTGCACTCCCTAAATAGGCTTCACGTACTTTAGGATGCCCTTTAATTTCATCTGGATGGCCTTCGGCAATGATCGCACCTTGGGCAAGTACGCTAATTTTGTCGGCTAAGCTAAAAACAACATGCATATCGTGCTCAATAATGACTTTAGTCATACCTCGCTCTTTAATTTTCATTAGAAGGTCAATAGTTTGATTCGTATCGTGACGTGCCATCCCTGCTGTCGGTTCATCCAGTAGAAGTAATTTAGGATGTTGAATTAGGCACATGGCGAGCTCTAAACGACGTTTATTACCGCGGGAAAGACTACCGGCATGCTCGGAATGCCCATCCACCATACCGAGGTCTTCAAGAAAGTGAAGGGCTTCTTCAGCGATTTCTTTTTCATCGCGAAGTGCTTTGAATATGTTCATTTTAAAAGAGCCATCACGCCTTGCAAAAGCGGGGATCATGACGTTTTGTAATATCGATAAATCCGGAAATATTTGCGGTGTTTGAAAAACGCGAGAAATACCCATTTGATTAATATCATGGGGTAGGTAGCCCTTGGTTAAATCGTGTCCCTCAAAGTCAATACGACCACTATCCGCTTTCAACAAGCCAATACAGGTGTTAAGTAAAGTCGATTTACCAGCACCATTAGGACCGATGATTGCGTGTGTCTTACCTTCCTCAATTTGAAGATTGATATTACTTAATGCCTGAAGACCACCAAATGATTTATTGACCTCGGATATGTCGAGGACGATGTTCGACTGTTCTGCACTCATGCTGCACCATCCTTTTCTAATTGCTCTGGCTTATTTTTATTGAAGATCTTCGCATTAATTTTTTGAGCGCCCTCTACCATACCGCCTGGCAAAAAGATCATGATCATCATAAACATCAAGCCTAAGGTTAAATGCCAACCGCTGCCTACAAACGGAGAGACAATAGTGACTAGCAAGTTTGTAAGGCTTTCGGGTAAAAAATCGAACCACGATACAAGAAGGCTGTCGTTAATGCCCGAGAAAATGTTTTCCATATACTTAATTGTCGCCGCACCAATAAGGGGACCAAACATTGTGCCGAGCCCACCTAAAATAGTCATTAAGACGACTTCACCGGATGCCGTCCACTGCATGCGCTCGGCGCCGGCAATCGGATCGACAACCGCTAATAGACCGCCAGCTAAACCAGCATACATACCAGAAATCACAAACGCAGCAAGTAGGTAGGGGCGATGATTAAAGCCAGTGTACTCCATGCGAGTTTGGTTGCTTTTGATGGCGACTAGTTTCATGCCAAAGGGCGAGCGAAAAATTTTAAGACTTAACCAAAACCCTAAAATCAAGATAACCGCACAAAAATAAAAACCTTCATAGCCGTTGAGTGTGATTCCAAAAAGACTGGCTAGTGGATTTTCAGCTGACACTATGCCCAGTGCACTGTCAATGATTCGTGGGTCGTCATTTAGTACAAATAATCCGGTTTCACCCTGTGTAATTGGTGTTAATACGGAATAAGCCAAGTTGTATGACATTTGTGCAAAGGCTAGAGTTAATATCGAAAAGTAAATACCTGTTCGTCTTAGGCATATAAAGCCAATAACCAAGGCGAACAAACCTGAAAACACAACAGAAAAAGCAATTGCGGGCAGGGCATTCATAGTGAATAGTTTGAATGACCACACAGTCACATAAGAACCTACCCCTAAAAATGCAGCATGTCCAAAGGATAAATAACCCGTTAGGCCAAACAAAATATTATAACCCACCGCAAACAGTCCGAAAATAGCAAAACGTTGAAGCAGATCAGGGTAGCCTGCACCAATGAGAGAACCCCAAAGTGGAGCAATTAGCACAATAATAGAAA
Organism: Pseudohongiellaceae bacterium; assembly: GCA_047638515.1. Classification (GTDB taxonomy): domain Bacteria; phylum Pseudomonadota; class Gammaproteobacteria; order Pseudomonadales; family Cellvibrionaceae; genus CANLBN01. Next base: position 2,379 of record JBLIME010000035.1, on the reverse strand, counting down.
ATACGACCAATATGATTAGGTCGCGTTTTGATGTCGATAATTCGATAGTTTTCATAAATTTCTCACCCTAGTCTTTTCCGAGAAGACCACGAGGCCTAAATAATAAAATCGCAACAGCAACGAGGTAAAGAATTACCTGATCGATACCTGGAAGTAACGCTTTAATTGCAGTTAAGGAGGCGAAAGATTGGAGAATGCCTAATAAAAAACCTGCTGCAACGGCGCCACCAAGAGAGCCCATGCCACCCACTACCACAACCACAAAAGAGAGTACTAGGAACTCCATGCCCATATTGTAATCCGGGGGCAAAATAGGGGTATACATAACGCCTGCAATGCCCGCAACGACGGCGGCTAAGCCAAACACTATGGTAAAGCGTTTTTCAATGTTGATACCGAGAAGCCCGACCATTTCGCGGTCGTGCATGCCGGCACGAACAACCATACCGAAAGTGGTCATGTGTAGAAAAGCAAAAACTCCGCCGATAATTGACAGTGAAAACGCCAAATAAATCATCCGCCACCAAGGGTAGACAATACCGTCCAAACCAATGAGTGAACCAACATTGGCACTGCCTGCAACAATATCAGGGGCGCCCTGAGGTATCGCATTTGCTCCAAAGTTTGCCTTGATTATTTCTCCAATAACGATAGCTAAACCAAAAGTTACTAGAATTTGGTCGGCATGTTCACGTTTATAAAAATGTTTTATGAGCCCGCGCTCCATTGCAATACCAATGGCAAGCATGAACGGAATGGCTACAAGAATAGATATTGGCACAGACCAGTCAATGATGGCAGTGCCCATGTCTCCGTACCAAATTTCGAGATAAGGTACTTCTTTGTAGGCTTCAAAAAACGTAACGCTTTCATCGCGCACCTTATCGCCTATGGTCAAGACTTTTTCGACGCTAACTGCGACAAACGCACCGAGCATAAATAATGCGCCATGTGCAAAGTTTACAACCCCCAATGTACCAAACACTAACGTTAATCCAAGCGCTATGAGTGCGTAGGCTCCGCCTTTATCCAGACCATTAAGTAACTGGAGCAGTAATGCTTCCATAACTACCTCTATTCTTTTTTATTAATGACAAAAACACAACATGCAATTTAATTGAGTTATGTAAATGGCTATATTTTTGTTTATGTATGTATACGAAGATTTTGGCTGTGATCAATACTCCTGTAGGACAAGAGTATTGATCAGTTAGGGCGACTAGCTTTTGTTATTACAGCTACCTAATTCACCACCAAATTTAGAGGCGGCATATTCAACTTGGCTTCTTGGAACTTCTTGAACCACTTCGAGCAGATCAAACTGAGAAGAAGGATTAGAATTACCTTGTACAACAAGCACATCTTTAAAGCACTGATGGTCTTCTGCACGGTATTCAGTAGGACCATTCCCCATTCCATCAAACTTGAAGCCTTCTAGTGCAGCAATAACTCCGCAAGGATCAAAAGTACCGGCTAGTTCACAAGCATTCGCATAAAGTAATGTTTGAACATAGCAAGTGTGTGCAGCCTGCGACGGTGGAAATCCATATTCAGCACCAAACGATTTAACGAATGCTTGCGAACCGGCATCTTTCAGCGACCAGTTCCAAGCTGTTGTACCGTAGATACCCTTAATGTTGTCACCAGCACCCTGCGCCATTAGGCGAGAAAATAATGGAACAACGATTTGGAAGTCTTTACCGTTGACGTTTTTATCGCGTAGGCCAAACTGAACCGCCTGGGTGAGCGAGTTGACCATATCTTTACCGTAGTGGTTAAGAACCAAGACATCGGCACCAGAATTTAATACAGGGGTAATATACTGAGAGAAATCGCCAGCACCTAGGGGCGTTCTAACCGCTTTGGTTGTTTTCCAACCAAGGGCTTCAGTGGTTGACTTGATTGATCCCTCTTGTGACCAGCCCCAAGTATAGTCAGCGGTTAGGTGATAGGCATTACGGTCGTTACCAAATTCACTTTCTAGTACTGGGCCAAGTGCGGAACCGGTCATTTCTGTGTTGAAAAAATGACGGAAACCATGTTTGCGTTTATCTTTACCGGTTGTATCGTTAGAGTGGGTAAGGCCCGCCATAAAAATAACGCCAGCTTCTTGGCAAAGTGACTGAACGGCAATGGCAACACCGGATGATGAGCCACCAGTAATCATGACTGCGCCATCTTTTTCGATCATACGCTTAGCAGAAGCTCGAGCAGCGTCGGATTTAGTCTGCGTATCGCCCGTTGCATACTCCACTTTTTTGCCAAGAATACCGTTGCCGGTAAGGCTCATTGGCTTCATGGTATTCATTAAGCCACCGTCACCTTCACCATTAAGATGCTTAACAGCGAGTCGGTAAGCACGTAGCTCATCGGCACCTT
>JBLIME010000034.1:0-15778 GCA_047638515.1 Pseudohongiellaceae bacterium | reverse complement strand
CAATACCGCTAAACCAATAGACACCCACATCAAAAACATCTAAGGAGTGACTCCAGCGCAAGGCATAATTAATGGCCTTTTGTTCACGACTATTTTCAAAACGTGCCTCATTTTGATTAACGAAAAACTCACCACGCAGTCGACCCTTCTCACCAACAAATGTGCGCTCGCGAAAACCGACTAAAATATAACTATCGATAACACCCCAGTCGGTAAATCGAGACACTGATAGCATTGGCTGACCAAGCGTTGCTTCACCATTTAACGCTTCAACCCCGTCGGTTTGGTTAATAATATCAATCAAATGATTAAATTCGGTCACGCCCCAAAATACTTTACGAATACCCGCATGCAATTCCCAAGTGTCGTTGATATAGGTAAAATCAAACTCTCTTATATCTAAGTGAGAGCGCTCTTCATCAACTGTATCAACACGCATAAAAGGTGTGACGACTAAGCGACTATTAGCGTTCCCCCACTCCCAAAAAAACTCAGGCGTAAACGCTAGCGATGAACTAGAGCGATAATCTTGACTCTCAAACTGTCCGTTATGCGCATAGACCATTACCTCGAGTTCGGAGCTACCCGCAATCTCTAGCGCAACTGCTTTATTGCTGTAAAAAATAGCACAAACTATGCTGATCAAAACAAAGACATTGGACGGAACATCGATGCAATTATTTTTAGATAACAGCCTACACATCACAAGCTCACTTTATCGATACGTTTTTGATGACAGCCACTTATTTAGCACGCATTAAGGTACTTTTATTGAAGTCTTGGTCGTTAAGCCCAGTTTTGAAAACATAAGCCGACCAGAGTAAATCAGTTGTTTTTTTAGTTTGATGGTTGACCATACTCATTGCTGTAGCGCGCCAATATGCATCCAAATATAGCGTAAAACTATAGACCTTAAGTGTTTTTAGCAGGCTATTTCTACGATCATAAAATTCTGTTTGCCAACTGCGATACTCTGCATGATCAACCCAATTGACTAGTCGCGTGTAACCTGAATATTTATCCACCGGCCTCTGCTCAATAACAAAGCAGGTGCCACCTTTACACGGCTCATCTCTTAGATAAGTATATGTGTATTTGTCTACTTCAAAAGAGGCGAGGTCTTCATAAGCAAATTCAGAGCCGACAAATGGTCCCGATTTATTTCTCGAGGCGATGCGTTTAACACGCTTTAATGCGGGTAGATACAGCCATTGATCGTCGGCACCCACAGCGTGGGAGAAGCTTAAGAATGCAGTGCCTTTAATATCGCGGGGATAATCAAAAACATTTAAACTTTTATCGCCGTCGTCTAGAACCTCTAAAACTTTAGTGCGGAGTTCACGTGTGCTTTGCTGGCCCGCTGCATTGCTTAACACCATCTTTAAACTAGCTTGACTATCGCCCCACCCGCGATCGCGCGCTTTAATCTTCTTCGCAACTTGCAAGCCTTTGATCTGTGGATCACTACTCAATTCATCTGCATATACCTGCAAGCTCACTAAACCCGACATTATGAAAAAGCTGTTCACGATCATTGTATGAAGTGTTTTTTTATACATAGTCAATTACCTGGCCACTGCTAGTTATTAAATTTTATTGACACTAACCTCTGATGCACTTTTTCGCTGATTAACTGTAGGCTTTTGAGTCGTATCCACCAGCATTAGTAATGGCGGCAAGAATAAAAAATCGACAATGAGAGCAATACCGATAGTCATTGCCGTTAGTAGACCCATGTCAGCATTTAATTTAAAGCTCGACTGCGCCAGCACCATAAAACCCGCTATTAACACTAGCGTAGTAACCCATAAGGCTCGACCCACACTGGCAAAAGCGTAGCGCACGGCTTCTTCCGTACTTTTATTTTTGAGCCTGCGCGCGCGTAAATACTTACTCAAAAAATGCACTGTATCGTCGACGACAATACCTAGAGTCATGCCCGTCACTACCGATAAGGCCAAGCCAATTTGACCGTCAATAAAATACCAGAGGCCGAAACCCATGGCCGCTGGAATTAGATTCGGAATCAAACTAATCAGACCAAATTTAACTGAGCGCAGGGCAATACCAAGTAACAGAGAGATCAAAATAAGCGCTATGGTGGTGCCCAACAACATAGAAACTATATTGCGCTGCCCAATGTGTGCAAACATTAGGTTTGGACTTGTAATCGTTACCGTGTAGGTAGGCGCCCGCTCGTTAAACCATTGAGCAATTCTATTTTCTAATTCAATATTTTGTGTGCTATTTAAATTTTTAGTCGTCACTACGATACGTGATGCGGCGTTATCAATATCGATTTGATTATTTAAATCGAGTCCATAGGGAAGCGATAATTCATAGAGCAGTAGGTATTGTGCGGCGAGCGCTCGCTGGTCTGGCAAGGTATAGTAGGCTGGGTCGTCTGCGTGCATATTTTTATTCAAACGCTTAATAATATCCGACAAAATACTTATATTTTCAGTCTCTGGCTGCTGTTGCATCCATCCATTAAAGTCGTCGAGAACTGATAAATACTCGGGCTCATTTATACCTCCAGATGTATTACTGTCCACTTGTATTGCCTGCGTCATCAGTCCCGATACGCGCGCCTCCATAAAGTCAGTCGCCTGCCGAAAGGGCACCGACTTGTCAAAATACTTAATGAAATTGTCGTTCAATGTATTTTGCGGTACAAAAACCGACAAGCCAATTACTAGTGCAATTGAAGCGGGAAATAGTATTTTTTTCTTGGCGATTACAAAGTTTGCGAAGGTCGCCATGAGGTCGCCTTGACACTGCGCTGTTGGCGTCACCTTAATAGGCAAGACACACAATAATGCGGGAAACAAGGTGACCGAGAATATAAATGCTAGCATCACGCCCATTGCCACGATATTGCCGAGATCGTGAAAGGGTGGCGAATCTGAGAAATTCATACTTAAAAAGCCAATAGCCGTGGTGACACTCGTGAGCAGTACAGGCTGAAAATTAACGCGCAGGCTCTCGACAATCGCTTGTCTTTTTTCCACACCCTGGCGGATCTCGTACAGAAATGTAGTCAGAATATGAATGCAATCGGCAACGGCTAAGGTAATAATAATAGTTGGCGCAGAAGCGGAGGGACTCGTTAAAAAAAAGCCCATCCAACCAGCAATGCCCATTGCCGATACAATTGAAAAAGTAACGACAATCATTGTGGCGATACTGCCACTTATGGTTTTTAGTAACAACACCATCACCAGCGCAATAACAATAAACATCAGTGGAACTAGGGTCGCATTGTCGTTTAACGCCGACTCGGTGAATGCTACGTTTAGCATTATCATTCCTGATAGCTGAATATCTAGCTCGGGATATGCCTTGCTAATTAGCGCTTGAATTTCGCGAACCTTGTCAACCACTCTTGGTAACTCGGTCACTGAGTCGATGCCTGGTAGCTGTACAGTTACATTGACAACGGTCACCGAGGCATCTTCTGAGATTATTTTTTTAATCAAAGCAGGTTCACTTAACGCGATATTTTTTAATTTTTTTAGGTCTAAGCTCGCTAACAACTCGGGCTCTAAGACAAGGTCTTGCACCACAAGATCATCGCCCACAGCGGTGGTGTGTTGATAATTTGTTATGGAGTCAACTCGGCTAGTGTAGGGAATTTGCCAAGCTTCCGTGCTGAGGGCATGAATTGCGGCCAACACTGTCTTTTCAAAAACGACGCCCTCTCTAGGTGCGACAATAAATGCGACGCCGTCATTTTTAGTGAATTTTTTTTGCATATTTTCAAAGGCGGTAAGCTGTGGGTTTTCACTACCAAAAAAAACCCGATAATCAGACTTGAAAGTCAGTTTACTTGCGCCATAGCCGACCCCACACACAATCAAAGTTATTGCGACAACGATTAACAGTGGACGACGAACCGTTAGATAGAGTAACGCTTCTTGGATATTTTTCATTTCTTCTGACGCTCTTTTTATTGTGGCTAAGCTAAGCTGCATGGTGTTTTTTAATGAATGTCTCGGAGCTTCAGAACGTCTGATCTTAGGTGTCATAATGTCGGCTTTCAGCAACTGCGAAGCTCACCTTGATCGCGACAAGACTTAGTACCAGGTCAGCCATCAATGGCCATGTTGCCATTGGCGCTGAACCGATCTGCTAGCGCTGATCCGTCCTGCTGCTGCGAGTTGTTCCAACGTTGAGTCACGAGTTAATAGCGCCAAAAGTTATCGTCCGCACCGACACAGCGATTTTTGGAGGTCGTCCTAGCCATCTAAAATAAGCTCTTGACTCGCCGCCGCCGCTGGCATAATTTCACAAATAACGTTTCGTCATTCATTATCAACGATTTTATGTTCGATTTGACGTTCAACACGCGTCTCCCTTCCGACAGTTCTCTTTTTGCATGTATCATCAAGCTGAGGTGCTGCGGAAACATCAATATAGAAATCACATCGGTAAACTCACTGCGGTTGTTTTTTCATGTGCGCTGCCATAAACACTGGGGGCTCAGGTAGACCGCTCGACAAAACTGCGCTTATTAGGATGACAACAACCGGCTAAAATATCCTGTTTCGATGAGGACAGTTTATAGACCCTTGCTTATCGAATAATTTACAGCGGCCACTAACTTATCCATCGCTAGGCAAGCTATAGGGTTTTTGCTAACGATCTCTAAAGCTCAGTCTATAATTTCATCTTGGCATTCGCGCAAGCGTGCAGGGTTAATAGAGCGGGAAGTCACGCATAGCACCTAAATTGTCGCGGCGCCTACGCGCGACACACGCTAACCCTGCCGTAAAATTTATTTGGCCTTATTTAAAGTCATTGATGTTACCTCGTCAATATTAAAACGACGCAGCGACATTTTAATATTGGTTTTTTGTGCGCTTGGCCTTCTAGGTCCACATTTTAGGTTATGCTTTTGTTATAATACATTTTTAATCGGAATTTTTTATGTCACCAGCCCCACACTTATTGCGTATCGCCACTCGAAGAAGTGCCTTAGCACTGTGGCAGGCCGAGTACGTTAAGGCTCGCTTAGAGTCAATTCATCCCCAACTTAGCGTTGAACTTTTACCCCTAACCAGCCGTGGCGATATAATTCTCGATGTGCCCCTTGCAAAGGTTGGCGGTAAAGGCCTGTTTGTTAAAGAGTTAGAGACGGCGTTATTAGATGACAAAGCAGATATTGCCGTACACTCGATGAAAGATGTACCAATGGAGTTTCCACAGGGTTTGGGTCTGTCGGTGATTTGCGAACGCGGAGACCCAAGAGATGCCTTTGTCTCTAACAAGTTTAAACATTTAGATGAGCTGCCCCACGGCGCTATTGTCGGCACCTCAAGTTTGCGTCGGCAGTCTCAATTACTAGCCTTGCGCCCTGATTTAGAAATTAGATTTTTACGAGGCAATGTCAATACTCGTCTTGCAAAGCTTGATGCCGGCGAATACGACGCCATCATTTTGGCCAGTGCTGGGCTTATTCGCCTAAAGATGGCAGAGCGCATCAGCCAATATATTGCCCCTGAAGTTTGTCTGCCCGCCGGTGGCCAGGGTGCAGTCGGTATTGAGTGTCGAAATGCCGATACCCATACACACGCTTTGTTAGCACCACTCAATCATGATTTAACTGCCACCGCCGTTAATGCCGAGCGCGCCATGAACCGTCGCTTGGAAGGTGGCTGCCAAGTACCTATTGCCTGTTACGCTATCCATCAAAATAACGGTTTATGGCTCAGGGGCTTGGTCGGAGAACCAGACGGCACCGAAATTTTGACGGCCGACATTAGTGGCGCGGTCGCCGATGCTGAACAGATGGGGGTAACACTTGCGGAAACTTTATTAACAGCGGGGGCGGGTCGTATTTTAAGTGCTGTTTATAAAGAAAACAATGTCAGCGAATGACAGCAGCAATCGACCTCGCGGGCCTGCATATACTGATTACTCGGCCGAGTGCACAAGCCCTCCCCTGGGCTAAGAAGCTCATCCATCTTGGCGCGAAGACTAGCTGCCAGGCGATGCTCGAGATATGTGCGTTAACCGATGTTGCATTACAACAAGCGGTTAAAACGAAGGTAATGGGGCTCGACAACTACTCAAAAATTATTTTTGTCAGCCAAAATGCCGTGAACTATGGCCTCACCGAAATAGATAGCTACTGGCCACAACTCCCCAGTCATATTGGTTTTTTTGCTATAGGCTCCAGCACCGCCCAACTCTTAGCCGATAAACTTGATCACTTTGGCGCAGGCGTTAACTACCCCAAGCATGCAATGAACAGCGAGGCCTTACTGGCATTAGAGTGCTTGAAGGGTGTCGCTGAGGAGAAGATCTTGATCGTGCGTGGCTGTGGTGGTCGAACGCATTTAGGGCATACACTTGAAGCGCGCGGAGCTTTAATAGATTATTGCGAGGTATACGAAAGAAAAGTGCCGGTGACTATTGATACAGAAGTGTTAGCACATTTCAAAAAGACTGATTTAATACCGGTTATCAGTGTACACAGCGGTGAAACCTTGCATAACTTGTGTCAACTGATGCAAACCCTTAGGACTGGCGCGACACTGGACTGGATGCAACAAACCGCTTTACTGTTACCCGGGCTCCGTGTCGCTGAAATAGCAAAAAATTTAGCATTCAAACAAATTATTGTCGCCGAGAACGCGACTCACGAAGGCATGATAGAGGCTCTCTATGACTGGCGAAGATAATAAACCAACTGTCAAAGGCACTAAAGAAACAAAAAAAGAAGCCGATGCTAAATCTGGCGTTGAAAGTAATCGCGCAGACCTTGTATCAAACGCGCCGGCGAACGCCAGTGCCGAGCCCCCGACATCAGCCACGATCAATGCTGACACGACGACCTTGGTGACCAAAAAAGTAGTTGGTGCCGACTCCAACGCTACCCTTAACACTAGCGCTGCTAATCCAAACACGTCTTCGAAAAACCCAGATATGTCTAACAAAAAAAGTAACGTAAGTAATGCCATCGATAGCGCTACAAGCCAAACAGTCGACAGCGCAAAAAGTGCAAAAACACCGAGGACGACCCCAAAGACCTCAAAGCTTAACAGCGCCACTTTAATGCTTTTGCTTTTATTAATTATCGGCCTAGCTGCTAGCGCTTTTTATGGCTTGAAGTTTTGGCAGACTTACACGGCTACACAAGAGCAACGCTTTGCGGTGCTTGAATCAAAAAATAGTGAGCAGCTACTAAAGATTAATGCCATAAGCCAAAAGCAAAGTAATAAAAGTTCTGACCAAAGTGAATTTTTAAGCGCTATTAAAAAAGATCAAGACGCACTACAAACGCAAATCAATCAGCGCCTAGACAGTCATACCCAGAGACTCCGCGCGCTTGCAGGTACCAGCAGAAGTGATTGGCTATTAGCGGAGGCGCGCTATTTACTGAGGCTCGCCAGTCAGCGCCTGCTCGTCGAAAATAGTACGGTTGGTGCCCAGGCGCTGCTGCAATCAGCCGATGACATTTTATTGTCTATTGACGACCCGGAGTTGCTGCCGGCGCGAAGTGCTATTGCTGCAGAAATGATTGCCTTAAGACTTGCAAAAGCGGTTGATAGACCAGGTATTTACCTTCAGCTGTCGGCACTTAAGAGCCAAATTCAAGCACTACCCTTAATACCTTTTCGCCCACAGAGTAAATTTACTAAAGTCGAGGTAGCTGTAGCCGACGATGTGTCCACCCAGTGGTATACTCGTATATTGACGAGCTTGAAATCAGTTTTGAATGAATTAAAAGGTTTTGTACAAATCAGACAGCACGATCAGGCACCTGATCTGTTAATTAGTGAGCAACAACAGTTACAAATCATCAATAATTTGATGCTGATGCTGGAACAAGCCCAGTACTCGTTGCTTCACGAAGAAGAACTTATTTACCAAGCTAGTTTAGAAAAAGCTAAAAAATGGTGGAAAAGCTATTATTCACACTATTCTGAATACGAAGTCGTTAATCACGAGCTTAATAAATTACTCAATAAAGACGTCACTCAAGTCATACCGGTCATCAATCGCTCGAACAAATTATTAACCGATTACATCGACCGATTTCACAAGCTTAATGGCGAAAGCAAGTCAGCCGCTAGCAACGCCATGCCAACACCGACAAAACCTGTTGCACCAGTCCAGTCACCGGGGCCAGTGCTATGATTCGAGGTTTACTTTTTTTTTGTACTTTCTTAATTATAGGCTCGATTACTTATCAGGTTCTCGAAGAAGGCGGCAGTAGCTACCTATTAATTGTTTGGAATAAAACCAGTATCGAGATGAATCTGTGGTTCTCTCTTCTCATTATTTTTTCTATTACTTTTTTAATGTGGTTAGTATTGACAACACTCCGCGGCAGCTTTAATAGTGTCATAGCGACCAAACAAAAAATATTCGGTGTCGGCGATGAAAAAGCTCAAGCAAAAACAGTTGATGGTTTAATTGATTTTATTGAGGAAAATTGGACGCTGGCCCGAAAAAAATTAACTCAGTCTGCAGGCAAAGTTAAAGCGCCGACTATTAATTACCTAGCGGCAGCACGCAGCGCCTACGAGCTAGGCGATGAACAGGGGGCATTAGAGCTTTTACATAAGGCTGAGACCAGCACTAACAGAGGCGGTCTTGCTATCGCATTAACTCAGGCGCGCATGCAATTTTGCAATGGACAATACGAGCAAACCTTAGCGACACTCGCACGGGCGTCAAGTATCCGTGCAGAACATCCTGTTGTCCTTAATTTACGTCTACAAGTTTATACTCAATTAAAAGATTGGAACGAACTCAAAAAACTACTGCCACTACTGTCTAAAAATAATACTATCTCCGCTGATAAGCTGCTCGAGGTTGAGCTGAATTTATACCGCTCTCAATTGAACGAACAAATCAAAAAGCTGAATAGTTTACCCGTCGATGAAAAAAAAGCGGCACTTAATAAAACATGGGCGGAGATCCCAACTAAAATTCAGTATACAGAGGACGTTTTGTGTCTGTACGCCTCGCAGCTAATGGCGCTAGCTGAACACGATAGTGCAGAAAAATGTTTGTCGAGCGCACTAACAAAATACTGGTTTAATCGATGGATAGATTTATACGGACTATTGCGCTGCATCGATAAGAAGCGGCCCTTGCAAGCTGCGGAAAAGTGGCTGCCCAAGCATGCGGATTGTGCACAATTGTTATTAGCGGTAGGTAGACACTGTATTCAAAATCAACAGTGGGGTCGCGCTATCGATTTTTTTGAGCAAAGTATAAAGCTTCAACCGCGGACAGATACATTTGCGGAGCTTGCCCGCCTGCTAGACTATATGAATGAACACGATAGGAGCCATGCCTATTATAAACTTGGCCTCATGCAAAATTCTAAAGTATTAATTGAAGGTAACTATTATAAATAGCCGCAATGCTTATAGGTTAACGAGTGCGAAGTCACTTTAAGTTATCTAACACCATTTTATAACCCTCTTTAAAGGTCGGATACAAGAATTGATAACCGCTGGCGAGTAGGCGTTCATTGGAGCAACGTTTGCCGCCTCTTAAAGTTTTTGCGCCTATCTTAAAGCTCACCGGTTTTGAATCTTCAGCATTAAAGTCAACAGTATTTGAGTCAACAGTATTTAAATTGACGCTTCCGACATCTATCGACTCAGACGTAAAATGATCACTAACAAGCCCTAACTGTACCCCCAGCCAATGTTTTACGTCGGCTAAGGCCGACGGCTGACAATCAGTGGCTAAGTAGAGCGTATCAATATTTTGAGCCTGCTTGTGTCGTGCCATGATGTGCGCAATTACTCCTGCACAATCATCACTGTGAATTCGATTGCTGTATGTGACAGGTACTTTTTTTGCGACGTTACCGACTCGCACCTGTTCGATTAAACGTTGCCGACCGACACCATAAATACCCGAAAAACGCACAATAGAACTTGTATAGGGGCTGTTCATTAGTAGCTTTTCGGCCTCCAATAGACGCCTGCCGCTGAAACTTGTGGGACAAGTTTCTGAGCACTCATTCACCCACTCATTATTGTGCTGGCCGTAAACACTGGAGCTCGAAACAAATATAATGAGCTGTGGGCTCAGTGTGTTTTTTTGCAAGGCCGTAATTAATGTTTGTACCGGCTCTACATAAGCTCGCTGGTAGCCGCTATCGCTCATCTCGTCAGGCGTCATTGTTATCACAATTACGTCAAAATTTTCGCGCGTAACGGCGAGCATTGCGGCATTATCGCTAGCATCTACCTGTCGTACCCGGACGCCCGCATAGCTATCGACACTTCGACGAATGCCCGTAATCTCATAATCACCGAATCCTTTTTTCTGGAGATGGCTCGCGAGACGTTTGGCGATATCACCAAAACCTAACAGCAGTAATTTTTGCTTTTCGTTTGTTGACGTCATAATTTATGCTTTCGTACCCTCGGTTCTCTCTACTTTATTTTTAGGCGGCTAAGCGGACGACTAAATTCATATACACGCACCGCAACAGACCATAGTCAAACTCTTCGTTTAAGGCCTCAAATATTGGCTTAAGTTGACCACCTGCCTCCGTCAGCCCATGTTCGATTAAACACGCCTCTATAATTTCAAGCGTTTTTTTGTCGACATCAATGACGTCTTTTAAGCGTAATTTCTCTTCTCTAATTAATTGACTGGCATGGTTGTAGATAGTCATCTCAGTCAATTGTCTTATCTGTGCAATATTTCCTAGGGTCTTTTTCTCTTTAAATAAGACCAGCGTTTCCAACACTGTAGTGGATAACGATTTTTTATTTTCATCAGTGTAATTTTTGATCACCGCTAAAAAATCTGTCGCATATTTTTCTTGCTTCGAGGCACCCACGCCGGTCAGGCGACCAAACTGTAATTGTGTCTCGGGTCTAAGCTTTACCATCTCCATTAGGGTGGTATCGTGAAAAATAATATAAGGCGCCACCTCTTGAACACGTGCAAGCTCGGAGCGACATAACTTGAGAGCTTCCCATAATTCGCCCTGATGCTTATTAGACGAGGCATTGTGGCGCAGTGCCGGTTTATCGACAGGGTCTTTCCTAAGCGCGATGGTTTCATCGCCCTGTAGCAGTGGTCGACAGTTTTCACTCAATTTTATTGAATTATATTGACTAAAATCTACGGTTAAAAATCCCCGGGCAATCAACTGCCGGAACACCGAGCGCCATTGCTGTGCGCCCAAATCGCTGCCTATCCCATAAACACTCAATTGATTGTGCTTAAACTGACTAATTCTTTCGGTTTGAGCGCCGCGAAGGACATCCACTAGATGACTTACGCCGAAGCGTTGCTCGGTTCGATAGGCACAGCTAATGGCTTTGCGTGCGGCCTCCGTTCCATCCCAAGTCTCGGCGGGCTGCAGACACATGTCGCAATTGCCACAGGCGCGAGGCGAGTCATCGCCAAAGTAATGCAATAACGCGTGACGACGACAACTAGTAATTTCACAAAGACCTAGCATCGCCTCTAATTTCTGATTTTCAACTCGCTTATGTTCAGCATTCTGTTCGGTGACAACCGTCTGGGCTAACATTTCGCGTAATTTAATCACGTCCTCAAGACCGTAAACCATCCATGCATCGGCGGCATCGCCGTCGCGACCAGCTCTACCCGTTTCTTGATAATAGGCCTCGATACTTTTTGGTAAATCTAGGTGTGCTACAAAACGTACATCTGGCTTGTCAATGCCCATGCCAAAGGCAATCGTTGCCACGACGATAATATTATCTTCGCGCAAAAAACGCTTTAGATGATAGGCACGGACATCGCTGGGCAAACCCGCATGATAAGGCAACGCATTAAAGCCTTGGTCGCTGAGCCACTCGGCGGTGGCTTCTGTTTTTTTACGTGACAAGCAATAAACAATACCTGAATCGTTTGCGTGCTCATTGGACAAAAACCGCAATAATTGTTGTTTAGGCTGATTTTTTAAGCTGATCCGATAGCGAATATTTGGACGATCAAAGCCTGCAATATATTTTTTAGCCGCGTGCAGGCCCAAGCGCTCACAAATTTCATATTGTGTGCGCGCGTCTGCAGTTGCCGTTAGGGCAATGCGAGGAATATCTGGAAAATACTGGGCTAGCAGGCCCAACTTTAAATAATCAGCGCGAAAGTCATGTCCCCACTGCGACACACAATGGGCCTCATCAATCGCAAATAAGGCGATCTGGCATTGCTGGAGTAGGTGTATGGTCCTGGGTTGGTTTAAGCGCTCGGGTGCAATGTACAACAAATCGAGTTCATTATTTTTTAACGCCCGCTCAATCTCATTGACCTGTGCACTGGTTTGCGTCGAGTTTAAATAATGACCGCGGACACCGAGCTCATTGAGTGCATCAACTTGATCTTGCATTAGCGCAATGAGCGGTGACACTATGACGCCGCAGCCAGCACGCACCATTGATGGCACCTGATAACACAGTGATTTACCGCCCCCTGTAGGCATGATTACTAACGCATCATCGCCATCGATGAGGCCGTCGATGATGGCGCGCTGCTCGCCGCGAAAGGCATCGAAACCAAAGGTTGTTTTTAAAACTTCAAGGCTTGGGGACATAAAATATAGGCACATTTGCAATTAGTGGTGGCTAACAACACGCTAACCAGTCAACACCAATGCGTGCCTATTTTATGGTGTTCATAAAAAATAACAATCCTAGTGAGCATTTATCTAAGCCAGCATAAATGCCCTTGGGACGCTAGACAGTTGACCCGCTTCGCATAATACACTCATATCGGCTCTCAGGCTTAATCTAGCTTTACAAAACTGATAACTTATTAGAAGATAAAGCTCGCGACATCAATTGATAAAAACTATGATGACGATTTTTCTGCGCAATAAGCCCCCAAAATGATCACATACCTGATACTGGATATTGAAGACTTATGACTTTAACAGAATTGCGTTATATCGTTACGCTCTCCCAAGAGGAGCACTTTGGACGCGCTGCTGATCGCTGCAATGTATCGCAACCAACACTCAGCGTTGCCGTAAAAAAATTAGAAGACGAGCTCGACATCGCTCTGTTTGAACGCTCTAAAACTCGCGTCAGCGCCACCCCCATGGGCGAAAAGATTGTCGCACAAGCTCAACGAGTACTAGAGCAAGCCTCGATGATTAAAGACATCGCTATCATGGGCAAAGACCAGCTGGGCAGCCCACTTAAAGTGGGGGCTATTTTCACTATCGGACCCTATCTATTTCCAACGTTTATCCCCCACCTCCAAGTTCTGGCGCCCAATATGCCGCTTTACGTTGAAGAGGGCTACACCGCAACCTTACGTCAGCGCTTACGCAAAGGTGATTTAGATGTCATTATTGTGGCACTACCCTTCACCGAGGCCGATGTTGTCACACAAAAGCTGTATGAAGAACCTTTTGTGGTATCGCTACCGGCTAAGCATCGACTCGCTCAGCAAGAGAGTATCAGCTCGGCTGACCTCGCCGATGAAAATGTCATGCTGTTAGGTCCTGGCCATTGTTTTCGCGACCAGATTATCGAGGCCTGCCCAAGTATTCTCAACAAGTCATCAACCGACGTTACCGCGACTGCCGAAGGTAGCTCTCTTGAGACCTTGCGTCATATGGTGGCCTCTGGCATCGGTATTACGGTACTTCCCAAATCGGCTGCCATCAGCCGTTATAAAGAGGATGCCCTTGTTATTCGACCCCTCGCTGACACGAATGCAACGCGCACCGTTGCACTAGCATGGCGTGCAAGCTTTCCGAGACACAAGGCGGTCGATGCACTGCGCGAAGCTATATTAAAAGGTCAAAAAACCTCTCAGTAGTCGTCGCCATTACTGGTTAATAGGGGTGGTCGATAGGGGTGGCTGATAGTGGTGGCTGATATCAGTGGTTGATATCGGCGATTAACACGGGTGATTAATATTAGCGGTTAATACGGGTAGTTAATATTGATGGTTGGTATTCATGGCCAATATTAGCGGTTAATATTAGTGCTTAACATAGCACCTCAAAACAACACTTGTTGCCAACTCGCAGCATGTTTTATTGTGCATACGACTCAAGAATATTCTGATGTCGTGCTTAGGTACTTTGGGCTTAAGTGCTCTTTATTCATAAAGGCGTCAAATGCAAATGTTAACTCAACGCGTCGTTATTGAGGCGTGACAAACGTGGTTGAAACAACACAAACCTTCGCTCATCAACAAGCGGTCACCCGTCTAAAGGGCGTGGGGAAGCAGTTGGCACTGCGACTTGAAAAGCTCGGCATCCTCTCTCTGCAAGATTTACTCTTCCACCTGCCCTATCGCTATGTTGATAGAACTCGCATAACGCCTCTGGGGCAGCTGCATCCTGGCCAAAGCGCCGTGATCCAAGGCCAAATTCGCAGCACTAACGTGGTTTATGGCAAGCGTCGAAGCTTGGTGTGTCGCGTGCAAGATACCAGTGGCTCCATCAATTTACGTTTTTATCATTTTTCCGCGTCGCAAAAGAATGTGTTTGTTCAAGGCCATACTATCCGCTGCTTTGGCGATGTGCGCTCAGGCTCCTCGGGGCTTGAAATGTACCACCCTGAGTACCAGCTATTTAGTGACACTATTGGGCCACTCGAGCAAACCTTGACACCGGCTTACCACACGACCGACGGTATTACGCAGCCGCGACTACGCCAATTGATCAAACAGGCTTTTGGTCTTGTGCAATCGGGTATGTTGCCAAACTTGGCACCGCCTGCTGGCTCTTTAAGCCATCCTCGTCTCGGAGATAAAAGCCTACTGGAAAAACTGCACTTTTTGCATTTTCCCCCTAGCAATATAAATACCGACGAGTTGATAGAGGGTGAGCATCGTTATCAGCAAGAGCTGATCATCGAGGAGTTAACCGCCTATCAATTGAGCTTATTACGGCTGCGCGAGCAGCGCTTAACCCAACAGGGAATAGACCTATCCCACCCTAGCAAAAGCTATCAAGTAGCATTCATACAGTCGCTGCCCTATACCTTAACCGGCGCGCAGCAGCGCGTCGGCAAAGAAATTAGCGACGACTTGATAAAAAGTACGCCCATGATGCGACTACTTCAAGGTGATGTGGGTTCTGGTAAAACGATCGTTGCAGCAATGGCGGCCCTTATTGCGATCAGTGCCAATAAGCAAGTTGCGCTGATGGCACCCACTGATATTTTAACCGAGCAGCACCGAGCTTGTTTTGAAGGCTGGTTTGCGCCTTTAGGCATAAAGGTCGTCTCCCTGAGCGGCAAACAAAAAGTGGGTCTGCGACGTCAACAACTCGCCGCAATTGGCGACGGTAGCGCACAAATGGTGGTGGGTACCCATGCGTTGTTTCAAGAAAGTGTGAGCTTTAATCGTTTAGCACTCGTTATTATCGACGAGCAGCACCGCTTCGGTGTGCAACAGCGCATGGGACTTCGCGATAAGGGCATCAATCATGCGGGCATACCCCATCAATTAATTATGACTGCGACACCCATCCCTAGGACCCTAGCAATGAGCGCCTACGCAGATCTCGACTACTCGGTGATTGATGAGTTGCCTAAAGGCCGACAAGGTATCGAGACCGTGGCGATTAGTCAAAAACGTAGACCCGAAATCATTGAACGCATTCGTTATGCCTGTATGCAGCAGCGCCAAGCATATTGGGTGTGCACGCTTATCGAACAATCTGAGACCCTCTCTGCCGAGGCTGCTGAGGACACCGCGGTAAGTTTACAACAACAACTGCCAGAACTGCGTGTTGGTTTAATTCACGGGCGCCTGAAGGCGCTTGAAAAAGAGACTATTATGGCGGAGTTTAAAG
>JBLIME010000033.1:0-15964 GCA_047638515.1 Pseudohongiellaceae bacterium | reverse complement strand
CTTGCAGCAGCAATAAATACTGACTATTCGTCGCCATGAATAAGTCGTTAATAATAAAATCGAACCTAATTGATGACGATGATTGTTTAACAAGCCCAGTTACTATGCCATCGACTATAAACATCTTATTATCTAATGCAATCGGCAGCTGTTTATTGATTATTTTATTAGCGCTTGTATACCCATATAAAAAACCCATTAAAAAGGTGAAAATTAGCCATAACAGCCATTGAGAAATTTGATAATAGGTTACATATTCAGCTTTATTTTTTACACAAGACAGAAAACTAAGATAAACGACGTAAACCGACATCAGGGATAGGCAGACAATAGAGAGAAGGTCAACAGTAGTTGGCAACACCGAAAATAGTGATGTGCAAAAAACACCGATGGCAATCGAGGCAATAAATACCATTTTTCATCCTTGAAAAATCACTTATTAAAATACACTCTGCAACACTCTAGCCAATATAGGCCCTTGTGGGTTATTAGTAAATTATTAAAACTACCCGTGAAATTAACCACCTTGCATAGTCATCAAACACTTATGTAAAGCTTAACGTATCAGTACAATAGCTTATCAGCTCACGCAACTGCAAAAAGGAGACCTCACTATGACATCTATTTCGCCCATACCCATTTTTAACGATAACTATGTATGGCTTATCGAGCATTCTAATGGAGATGCCTGTGTAGTCGACCCAGGCGATGCTGCCCCGGTAAAGAAGATCCTAAAAACTAAGGGTTTAACGCTGACATCGATACTAGTGACACATCATCACTGGGATCACACGGGTGGTATTGAACAACTAGTTGCTGCTTATGAAAATGTTGCCGTCTATGGTCCCAAATCAAATCAGATACCTCAAATCACTCATACTCAAAAAAATGGCGATGAAATTGATATCTTCGGAGATCTATCGCTATTGTGCAATGTTATTGCGGTACCTGGACACACCCCCGAACATATTGCCTATTTTGCCGATGCACATGATAACGATAAGCACCCCCATGTCGACGAGCAGCACAAGCTTAGGCAACCTATTTTATTTTGCGGCGACACTTTATTTGCTGGCGGCTGCGGCCGCCTCCTTGGTGGCACCGCAGAGCAACTGTTGAGCTCCCTAAAAACATTATCAACACTACCTGCCAATACTCAAATCTATTGTACACATGAATATACACTGGCTAATCTAGCTTTTGCTGAGGCTGTCGAGCCCAGTAACTTGCAGTTAAAGGCACGAGTTGACAATGAATCGGTTAAGCGTGATAGCGGCAAGCCTACTCTACCAAGCTCGATCGAGCTCGAGCTTGAGACTAACCCTTTTTTAAGATGTGCACAGATAGAAATAGCGGCAACTATTAATCAACACTGGAATCAATCTTGGCAACGTGAGCAAGAGCTATTTACAGGTTTGCGACTCTGGAAAGATAGTTTTTGAGCACTGCACAAGTGCTCGTTTTCAATCTGACTTTACTAAACGGCAACGATACTGCTTCCTATTACAATAAACGATTTGCACACTAGGTGACTATTCCTTAAAATTCTAGTGATTTTTTGCCAACCATTGTTACCGTTGAAGTTTTTATGGGTTCTACTACAAATCACTACTCTCCTCGATCGCGCTTAATGGCGCTGGTTACTTTTCTTTTTACAGCGCTAATCGCGACATCATGCGGTAGCTTAGTCACGAAAAACAGTGGGACTCATTCATCTGATGCTAGCGATTCATTAAACGCTCAACGCTTATTAAATGCAGATTCAACAAGCGCATCTAAGCACGACAATTTAATACCCGTCGGTGAGGACGTAAACAGCTATGCCGACGATTCTCTAAGCTTGGGTAAATCAACCTATGGTTTAAAAAAGCCGCTGCTAGACACTGGATCTGATCGTTCAGTCCAAAAAGCGAGATCGCGGACAAACAATAATCTCTGGCAGGAAATTCGTGGTGGTTTCAGTTTTTCAGATGCGCTGCCAGTACCCGCCGTGCCTGACAACAATAAGTCATACAAGACTCCGGAACAACGGATAGAGCGCTACCGTAAGCGCCTCCTAGCATCGCCGTTGTCCATTCAAAACGTTGCCGAAAACGCGGAGCCTTATCTATATTTTGTGGTGAGTGAATTAAAAGCAAAAAACCTTCCCTTAGAACTTGCTTTACTGCCCATCGTTGAGAGTCGCTATGATCCGTTCGCCTACTCACCGGGTCGCGCAGCGGGATTATGGCAGTTTATCCCAGCGACGGGCAGACACTATGGGCTCCATCAAGACTGGTGGCAGGATAAACGCCGCGATACGGTGCTCGCTACCCGTAGTGCCATTACCTATTTATCGGCACTACACAAACGCTTTGATAATGATTGGCTTTTAGCAATGGCTGCTTATAATGCCGGGCAAGGTAATGTTGCTAAGGCTATACGAAAAAATAAGAATTTAGGTATGCCAACGGACTATTGGTCGCTAGATCTACCTAAAGAAACCCAGCATTATATTCCTAAGCTATTAGCATGGCGCGACATCATCAAGCACGCAGATCGCTATGCCATCGATTTAAAACCTATTGCCAACGCGCCTCACTTCACGCTAGTTGATATTGGGTCACAAATTGATCTCGCCGAGGCGGCCGACCTCGCAGGAGTCGACATCGATACGATTTATAACTTAAATGGTTCTTATAATCGTTGGGCAACAGACCCTAAAGCTCCTCATTTTCTCGCCGTGCCCGTCAATAGTGCCGCTACTTTGAAGCAAAAGCTTACTAGGCTTACCAGTGATCAACGACTCTCGTGGCAGCGTTACATAATTCAACCCAACGACTCTTTGATCAAAATTGGCAACAAGTTTAATACCAGCCCTAAATTGATTGCCAGTGCCAATAATCTTAAAAATAGCCACATTCGAGCCGGTAAAGCTCTCCTAATTCCGTCGGCGGCTAAGGCCAGCGAATTTTATCGGCTGAGTGCCGACCAACGTCTTAGCCGACGACAAAATAAATCACCAAAAGATACAACGCAAAAGATCCTACACCAGGTAAGTAATGGTGAGAGTCTTTGGGATATTGCTGAGCATTACAAGGTTGGCCTTAAAAAATTAGCACGTTGGAACGGTATGGCACCTAGCGATATACTAGCGCTTAATAAAAAACTTGTTATTTGGACTGAGAATGGTGACTTAAAAAAAGCCTCAAACGAGAAGCGGACTATTTTTTATACGGTTCGTGCGGGTGATTCGCTGGGATATATTGCCAGTCGCTTTAATGTCAGAGTCAGCGACATAAAAAAATGGAATAGCAACGCCAGTAGTAAGTACATTCAACCTGGGCAATCGATTAAGTTGCTTGTTAATATCACACACCGGCAATCGTTTAACTAATCGGTGCTAACACTTCTAATATCCTCTGTTATGCGGAGCACTAGTCAATAATCGTGAATGTTGCCTGCCGTCAACACGAATTTTTACGAATGACTCATACGTTAAACACTAGTTTTTTTCTCCGTTTCTATAAAACTTTGCAATTTTCATACTCTATTAATTAAACATATCACTTGCGAATCGCTATAGTAATTAAGCACTACCGCAATTAAACAATAGCCGAGCTCTGTAATAGCTAAAAAAATTTTATAATGCTCTATATTTATGTAACGGCTGACGCTTACTCTAGTATCTATTGGACATTACTTTTTTATGATCGTTGCTTTACAACAAAGGCATCTGCGTAAATATCACCAACACTAGCTCCTAAGAAAAAGCACTCGCGCTGTGCTTTTTTAACCATCTCGGGATTACCACTGAGAAATATTTTCCAACCCTTTAGATTTGGATGATTTTTTTTGATTAAATTAACGACATCACCGCTATAATTGTCAGTATCCAGTGATATAACACGACTTGAGGGTAAGCCTAGTGGACCATCATGGCTACCTTCGTACTTATAGATATCGCTATGACGTACTGCTGGTATGTAATGAATATTATGATGACGTCTACACAGTGAATTCAATTGATCAACGTAATAAAAATCAGTTTCTTTAGACGCGGCAATATAAATATAAATAGGCGCTTGATGTTTTTGATGAACCGCCTCTTGAATAATGCCATAAAGTGGTGCCAAGCCTGTACCTGTCCCAACCATTAATAGCGCTTTACCTTCTTGGGTATCGCTATAAAAAAATTCTCCTGATGGCTTTGACAAACTCACACGTTGACCTATTGATACTTCGTTGTGTAGCCATGCACTCACTAAACCTTGCGTGTGTTTTTTGATGTGTAACTCAATAGACTTATAGTGGTCGTGGCGACTCGCTATTGAATAAGGGCGTGCTTCATCATCGTTATACCAAACATCAACTGCTTGACCTGGATACCACCGGCAATCTACTTCAATGGTTAAGATTAACACTTGTTCATTGACAAATTTTTTATCTTTTATTAAACCGTCGATTTTATCGGTGTTAGTCATTAGGCTAATATTCATCGATTGCTTCGGTATACAACTACAGGCCAAGAAAAATTGTTGTGATTTTTGATTATCACTGAGGCCAACTTGAGAACTAAATGGTGGCTGTAAATCAGCTTGCATTAAACAGCTGTGGCACATGCCTACGCGACAACTGAAGGGTATTTTGATACCGGAGCGCTCTAAACCCTCCAGCACTGTTTCTGGCTCATTAATTTCATAACTCTGGTTATCGTAGGTAATATTTGCCACAAGGTCTCCACGGCGGTCAGTTAAATGATTTTTAATGGCGCAATAGCCGCATTTATAACAACTATACGTTTCAGCGCCGAGGGCTAACTAACTATTATGGAAGAAGCTAATGAGCCTTGTATCAGTCAAAGGATAAGTAATACACCGACATCATCAACATGATACGTTTTTTCGCGCTAGAATTGGCTGCGAGCAAGGTCGCCACAGCAACAAAATCGACGCGCGCAAAAGTTACTCACGACGACACTAGCTAGCATAGATATTGATTCGTTCATCAACAAAAAGGTAGTTCGTGAAGGATAAAAGGATACCTCGCTGAGTTCACATCAACGATAAACTGTGGACATTAATTGGGTGAAGCCAGGAAACTCTAACCCTTTTTTAGGCACAAAATTAACGCTTAATGCAAACAATAGTTTATAACGACCCTGTTGATTTTTTACTAAGAGCCTTTAATAAAGAAACTTCGGCATGGGATAAATTACAGCGTTTAGCAATTTTTTCAATGTCGTCACCTTTGCTCAAGTAATAGCGCGCTTCGTCATAGATTGAATCCGCCTCATCCAACAAAGTATTAACCGTAGAGACGCTAGATAACGTAAAGTCATTCTGTCTGACACCTTTCGGGCGTTTAGAATCTCTATTATTCATCACAATCGGGGCGTCGCTGCTGTGTTTAACTGGATCGACTAATACCTGCTGATTAACCTTTTTCTCAAGGCTTAACAACTGTTGACCAATATTGATCATGCTACTACCCGATACTTTTAGTTCGTGCTGAACGCGCTTAAGCTGTTTAGATAGGTTTCGGGTCTGCCTGAGACTTAGCAGCACAGTCAGTAACAGCAAAGCGCCCATAATCATTAGCGCTAACACGATCTCACCACTAACTTGGCTTAAGGTATCTGCCACTGGCGATATTACTTGGTCGATTATCATCTTGTCACTCTTGAAATTATACTTCTTCGAGCTCTGCCCACTCGGTATCAGTTAATAATTTATTTAACTCGATTAATATCAATAATTCATCGTTTTTGTGGCAAACACCCTGAATAAACTTAGCACTTTCGTCGTTGCCAACATTGGGTGCGGTCTCAACTTCTGACTGTCTTAGGTAGACCACCTCCGCGACGCTATCGACTAAAACACCAATGACATGACCTTCAGTTTCAATGATAACAATTCGAGTGTTATCGTTCATCTCACCGCTCTCTAGGCCGAAACGATTGCGCGTATCAATGACGGTAACCACATTACCGCGTAAATTGATGATGCCCAATACATAGTCGGGTGCTCCAGGAACTGGGGCAATCTCGGTATAACGCAAGACTTCTTGCACCTGCATTACGTTGATACCATAAGTCTCACCTGCCAGACGAAAGGTTACCCATTGAAGGACTGGATCATCACTTGTTGTTTTCTGTACTACGTTGTTCGCCATTTACGTCAACCTTTATCAATAGAATTATATAGTACAAATATAGTGTATCTTGCGTGTAATACCAGCTTAATCGACATGATTTTTATCCTGTGTCTGGAAGATTTCACCTAACTTGGGGATGTCAATCAGAACACACATATGGTCTTTCAACATGCCGGCCACCCAAGGTCGTGAATCGCGTTTAGGCCGCCATTTTATAGCCTCTGGATAGATAGCAATAGGTTGTTTAACATTATCGACCGCAAGCCCCCACAATAGCTTGTGAATGGAGATAATATACTTGTAATTGTGTCGACCCCGATAGCGCTCAGGCATAATATATTTAGCGGTGTCGACAACTTTCACGTTGCCATCGGAAGTCTGTTGTAAACCCATTAGCCAATCTGATTGACCAAATAACGGAGTGATTGCATCATCTATTTTGTGAATCTGACCCAATGTCATCAAGGGTACGGCAAGTTGCAGGCCATTAACTTCTAACAATAATATATTAAATTTTTCCTGTGCCCACTCGGGACGACCATTCGCATGCCACCGGTTGACCAGAATAGACGATGCGTCGGCGCTGGCTCCTACCTTATTCTCTTCACTTATAGACCCCTCGATGCCAATCAGCTCAGAAGTGTGGGCAAACTGTCGAGGCGCCGAGCAAGACTCGAGCTCAGTTAATTCGGCTAAAGAGACCTGATCTATGGACATGTTAGCTGCTAGTTGGTCTGCGACATCTATATCTTGACTGCCCGACAAACTGCTCACCTGCCTTAACAGGCGTGCTAGCTGACTTTTGTGCTCATCGTAGTGATCAGTTGTAACAACAGTTTTGACAGTAGCTTCGGTCGCGTTAGCAGTGGTGACTGAAGGAACGGCCTCGGTACAAATGTTAGTGGTTGTTTCATCGCCCACTTGGGTAACGGCTTGATCGTTGAGGTCGGCATTAGTTCGGCGCTCGTCTGATTGAATGTCCTTGATATCGACTGCAGCTTCAGTGCTTCCCAACAGATCTGTAAAATAGTTGCTTAGTGCATTATCAACTTGCCGATTAGACATTAGCTAGCATCCCAGAAGCGTGATGAGTTTACCGAGCTAGCAGACGGCTGTAACCATTTTAAGAGGCTCCGATAGGCTTCGGTACCGTGACTTTTTGCCGCATATAAGTTCGGTGGAACGCCCTCTTTACTTGCATTGCGAAATTGCGTGTCTATCGGAATTTTACCCGGCCACGCCTGCTGACCATAGCGATGCCTGATATCGGCCAAGGAGCTAATGGATGCCTGGGTACGACGATCGTACATGGTGGGAACAATGACGTACTTCATGCTCTTTTTTTGCGATTGCTCTAACATGCGCAAGGTATGTAGCATTCTATCTAAGCCTTTTAGCGCTAAAAACTCTGTTTGAACAGGAATAATCAATCGATCACAGGCCGCTAAACCATTGATCAACAACACGCCCAAAATCGGCGGTGAATCAATAATGACAAGATCAAAGTCATCTTTTAACTCGGCAAGCGCTCTCGTTATCACCAGTCCCATTCCATCCTTGCCAATAGCGCGGCGCTCGAGCGTTGCTAGGCCAGTAGAGGCAGGCAGCAACACGATATTTGACACCCTTGTAGGTAGCAACAACTGGCCGACTTTATCGACAGTTATGTCACTAGGATCTAAAAACAAGTCGTAAGAACTGTTTCTAATAGTGTCAGGATCTTGACCAAAATAGCTGGTTAACGAACCATGAGGATCTAAATCAACCAGTAACACACGCTGCCCACTCTCAGCGGCGATGCCGCCTAACGCGACTGTTGTGGTGGTTTTACCAACGCCACCTTTTTGATTCGAAATAGTCCAGACTTGCACAAGAATTCCTTTATCAATTTATGATGAAAACTTCACATCACGCCAATTTACTGTCGACATTTGATTGTCATCTCTCGTCAACGGAGCTTTGACTAACTAGCTGCAAGTACTGTGCCCGCTATAAATAGCGCTTGTAGGGCTCAACTATCGATCGGGTTCACTGCTAAATAATAAACCACCACTTTGCGTCTCTACCGGAGTAATACTACCGTTATCAATTGGTATGTTGTTCGCATCAACCGACCCCTCAGACTTAGTGATTTGCTTGGGCGACTCTAAATCAACGTTAGAATTTTTCGTGTTGGCTCGCTCTAGATTTGGTTGTGGCATAACTTGCGTGGGTTCAACTGGGCGCGGGTTAAGTGCATCAATAATGACAGGCGATGACTGAGCTTTGGGTCTATCTTGCTTTTCTCGTGCAATCATTAATACAACTCGTCGATTTTTTTCGCGACCTTCGGGAGTATCATTTCCGCTAGTAGGACGATATTCGCCGTAGCCCACTGCGGATAAGCGTGCAGGGATGACGCCACCGTCGACTAATATCTTTACGATCGCCGCAGCTCGCGCAGAAGACAGCTCCCAATTACTTGGAAACTGTGTTGAGTTGACCGTTAAATTGTCAGTATAGCCTTCAACCTGAACTGGGTTGTTAAATGGTCTTAAAATGTCGGCAATTTCGGATAAATATTTCTGCGCCGACTCGTTGACATTAACACTGCCAAGAGTAAATAAAATACTATTACTCAAGGAAACTTCAAGCCAAAATTCGTTATTGTTAATTTGAATAATCTCCTCGTCAATGAGACTTGAGAATGCGTCGCTAAACTGATCCGCTAGCTGTGGCAATTCTGCGGCCGCTGCGAGCGTGCTCGGGTCATGCGTGTTGAGTGGATAAGTTTCAATTGTACTGTTGCTAAGCTCAGTAACCGCGGTAGTGTCATCATTTATAGCACGCGCCACCTCGCCAACTTGAATAGGCTTTATAGACAAGCTGGACTCGTTAAAAACTTTGTTCATGGCCTCGCTCAAATCTTTATATTTGCTTTCGTTGACCTGAGATATAGAGTAGAGCACTACAAAAAGAGCAAACAATAGAGTAACGAAGTCTGCATATGAAACTAACCAGCGTTCATGGTTCAGTGATATCTCTGTGTCAACACGTCGGCGCAAAATATTACCCTAGATGCCCATAGGGTATGAAGACTCTTGTCGCTGGTACTTTTATGCGTATACAGTCACTAGCTAACGCCAAGATATACTTGCTTAACTTAATTACGTTCGTCATATTAAAGATAGCCGCTAAGTTTCATTTCAACAGATTTCGGGTTTTCCCCGTCGGCGATATAAAGTACTGCCTCAACAATTAACTCTTTTAATTGTGATTGTTGGTTCACATAGAGAATGATTTTATTAGCAATGGGTAACAACAGTAGATTGGCAAAGGCAACACCGTAAATAGTTGCCACAAACGCCACGGCAATACCTGCTCCCAACTCGCTGGGATCACCTAAGTTTCGCATTACGTAAATCAAACCCATCACTGCACCAATAATACCTATGGTTGGCGCATACCCGCCCATACCCGCATAAACTCTTGCCGCATTTATATCGCGCTGTTCTCCCAAGGTAATATCGGCCTCAAGTATACGGCGAATAGATTGCGCGTCGGCGCCATCAATGAGTAGATTTAAGGCTTTTTTTGCAAATATATCAGACTCTTGTCGTGCTGTTTCCTCGAGTCCTAGCAAACCCCTGCGTCTGGCGATAGCGGCCCACTGGGAGACCTGTTTAATCTGATAGGCGTAGTTGACAACGGGAGGCTTGAAAACCCAAGAAAACAAATGCAGTGCTCGCTTCAAGGTCATCATCGGGGTTTGTAGCAATGCGGCTCCAATGGTACCGCCAAAAACAATCAATGCAGCGGGTAAATTAATCAATGATTGCAGTGCACCCCCCTCTAAAAAGTTGCCACCAAGGAGGGCCATAAAAGCCACAATAATCCCAAGTAAACTGAGTATATCCATTATTTGTTCGATCGCAATTTATTGAATGATTTTAGCTTCTGCAAAACGAAGGTCGCAGCAGCTGTTGAGTCTACTTGATCACTAAAGAAGTTTATATTTACATACAGGCGCAATGCTAATATTTATTGCTGGCAAACGCCCGGTGACCAAAATCAAAAAACAGCGTGATCATTACTTTGCTTTAACTATAAAGTAGCCTTAATGACCACAAGAAAATTTTTATTTGGCTTAGATTTTCAATTAAATTTTACCGGCGTAGCGCTTCAACATACTCGGAACATCGATGATCAACGCAATGGTGCCGTCACCGGTAATGGTAGCGCCCGCCATACCAGGGGTGCCGCTTAACATCTTTCCTAGCGGTTTGATCACAACTTCTTCTTGGCCAATGAGTTGATCGACCACGAAGCCAACTCGCTGAGTCCCCACTGACACAATGACGACATGGCCATTACTTGCTTTAGCTTCATTTGTCGATGTGTCAACGGTGTCTATATTGCGAATCAACCAATGTTTTAAATTAAATACCGGTATCGCTCTGTCACGCACAGTAATACATTCTTGCCCGTCGACGATATTTGTTTTACTTAAATCCATATGAAAGATCTCATCAACACTCACCAAAGGCAATGCAAATGCTTGTCTACCCACCATAATCATTAATGTGGGCATAATTGCCAAGGTAAGAGGTACCTTAATTGTAATGATTGTCCCTTCGCCCAGAATGGATTTTATTGCTATCGAACCGTTTAACTGCATGATTTTGGTTTTTACCACGTCCATACCAACGCCTCGACCAGACACGTCAGATATTTCTGTTTTAGTAGAAAAACCCGGTACAAAAATCAAATTAAAGGCTTCAGAATCAGATAATCGTTGTGCCGCATCCTCATCCATTAAGCCCTTAGCAATAGCTATACCGCGAAGTTTGTCCGCGTCCATCCCGATTCCATCATCGGTAATCGATAATAAAATGTGATCGCCTTCTTGCTGGGCGGCTAAAATTATTTTTCCGGTGCTGTCTTTACCACTCGCTGTGCGTACGCTGGGTAATTCGATACCATGATCAACGGAGTTTCTGACCAGATGTACTAAGGGATCGGCCAAAGCCTCGACTAAATTTTTGTCTAAATCCGTGTCTTCGCCCACCATTTCTAAGATTATTTCTTTTTTAAGGTTGCGTGCCAAGTCACGTACAACGCGAGGAAAGCGACCGAACACTTTTTTAATCGGTTGCATACGCGTTTTCATCACCGAAGTTTGTAAGTCGGCCGTTACGACATCTAGATTAGCAACGGCTTTAGTGAGCTCTTCGTCCGCTGACTTATCCCCTAAACGCACCAGTCGGTTGCGCACTAGTACAAGCTCTCCAACCATGTTCATAATATCATCGAGCCGCTGAGTATCAACGCGAACTGTAGTTTCAGCCGCAGGAGCTATCTGATCGCGTGCAGGCGATACCGGTGCGGCTTTTGGGACTGTTTTTTGTGGTGCAGGTAAAGCATCGGAAATTAGCCGATATGATGGCGCTCCAGCTGCATGGCTGGACATTAATTTGGCACCGGCAGTTGGGCCTTTGCCTCGACCATGAAGCTGATCCAACAAATCGTCAAATTCATCATCGGTGATATGAGTAGGATTTCCGCCTGCTGCAGTTGCAGAACTTGGCTCAGCAACTGTCAAAGCTGCTGTTGGGGTTGCCTGCTGAGTCGGTGCCTTACCTTGGCCGTGAAGCTGATCGAGAAGAGCTTCAAACTCATCGTCAGATATCTCCCCATCGGCTTCGGTAAAAGCCGCAATAGCATCGATATGGGTTGTTGAGGAGCCCGTTGTTAACGAACTAGGAATTGGAGAGCTAGATATCAAAGGGAGAGCTGGTGCACCGGCAGGTTGATTACTTACGGCATCAACTAGCTGTTCAAATTCACTGTCTGTAATTGCATCACCGGCTTGACCGACTCCATCACTCGAAGTGTCACCGGCGCCAGACGGCCTGTCGGAAGTACCATTACTAGAGAGCTTTAGTTCGGCGACATCTTCACCGGCAACAAGGCGGTTGAGCGCGGCAATTAACGCTGGATTGGCACTTTTTGGTGAGTTTTTTTGTTGAATATCAAAAAATTGTTCGTTAATCGCATCGAGTGCCTTTAAGACAACGTCCATGAGCTCTGGAGTTACATCACGCTGACCATTGCGAAGACTATCAAATAGGTTTTCTGTGACATGGCAGCACTCAACCATGTTGTCGAGTTGTAAAAAACCTGCACCACCTTTGACCGTATGAAAACCGCGGAAAATAGCATTCAACAAATTCTTATCGTCTGGGCTTTGCTCAAGTTCAACTAGCTGTTCGGATACTAGCTCAAGGATTTCACTCGCTTCAACTAAAAAATCTTGGAGGATTTCTTCATCTTCAGAAAAACTCATCAAATACTCCTAAAATCCTAAACTAGACAGTAAATCATCGACATTATCTTGGCTATCAACGACATTAGGACGCTTATCAGTATTGTATTGCGGGCCTTCACCCACGATGTCCGCGGCATTATACTTATTGTCTTTTTCGTCGTTTGCATACTTCGCAACATCAATGCCAACGACGGCTTCAACCTGACCGGCAATTCTCATTAACGACACTAAGTTACTTTCTACATCGGTTACTAGGTGAATAACTTTATTTAAAACTTGGCCCGTTAAATCTTGAAATCCTTGTTCCAAGATAATGTTTTGCATATTCTCGTTAAGTTTATTAGTGCCCCGTTCTAGGGTCTCAAAATAAATATCAAGCCTATTATACAGGGCTCGAAATTCGTCGGGACTCATCTCTCGATTGCGTAGTTTAGCCCACTCGTGTTTCAGTGAACTTGCCTCTTGTCCTAACTCATTACAAATAGGCGCACATTCTTCAACCATATCCATAGTTTTGTCTGCGGCATTCTTAGTCAGCGTCAACACATATTCTAAGCCGCTAGAGGCATCATTTAACTCAGAACATTTCTCCTCGGCGTAGCCTCGCTGACTCAACGCTTGTTCGCTACCTGGAATATCGAAGTTCTTAATAGATTCGTGAAGAGCGCGAGTTAGTTCACCGACACATTGAAAAATTGTGCTGTCGCGAGCCTCGTTGAGGTTAGCAATCATCTTAGAGGCTTCTTGGTAGTCATTTCCTTGAAGCTTTTCTAATAATAATGACGCGCACTCGCGCAATTCAATGATCATAGAATCATCTTTATGCAACGTTATTTGATTAGTCATTTATGCAACTTCGCTGATAATTGAATGATTTATAGCTATACACGTTCGAATATTTTTTCGATTTTTTCTTTGAGTACTGCCGCTGTAAATGGCTTAATTACATAACCGTTAACACCCGCTTGAGCTGCTTCAATAATTTGATCACGCTTAGCCTCAGCGGTCACCATCAAAATTGGCATAGAACAAAGCCGTTCATCGGCACGCACGTGTTTGAGAAGATCGATACCGGCCATTCCTGGCATGTTCCAATCAGTCACTAAAAAGTCAAAACTTCCATTCTTGAGCATGGGCCAAGCGGTGAGTCCATCATCGGCCTCTTGGGTATTTGTAAAACCTAAATCTCTTAATAAATTCTTAATGATTCTTCGCATTGTTGAAAAATCGTCAACGATAAGAATCTTCATATTTTTGTCCAATGTAACCTCCGCACTTCGGCTTCTAAGCTATTATCTACCAGTTTAGCTGGTGTTTATGATGGTACCAGTGTAAATCAAAAATAAGCCTACTTATATTTGATTATTCATTAAAATCAGAACTTTAGAGGAACTATAACCAGTCTTGTAGACGTGAGCGTAGGCGTAATGTCGCCTGGCTATGTATCTGGCTCACACGGGACTCACTAACATTTAAGATCAAACCAATTTCTTTCAAGTTCAGCTCCTCAGTATAGTACAGTGACAGTACCATTTGCTCTTTTTCAGGCAGACCTGTGATCGCATCTGCTATGGATTTTTTTAAAAATTCTTTGTGTGTCTGCGCATGAGGGGTAGAAAAAGCATTATTAACATCAGCACTTTCTTGTATATGTGGTTCATTGCCGTCAAAGCTTTCATCCATGCTAAATAGACGTCCACAAATCGCATCTTGTGACATTGCGTGATATTGATGAATGTCAACGCCTAACTCTTCAGCTATCTCTGCACTTGAAGCGCTGTGCCCTTTACGTAACTCGACATCGGCAATAGCTTGATTGATACGACGTGAATTACGATGAACCGATCGCGGCACCCAATCACCGCGACGCATCTCGTCAATAATTGCACCGCGAATACGGATACCCGCATAGGTTTCAAAGCTCGCACCATGGGCTTCGTCATATTTCTTAGCGGCTTCTAACAGACCGACCATGCCCGCTTGAATTAAATCGTCAAGCTGCACGCTAGCCGGCATCTTTAACATCATATGCTGAGCAATACGTTTAACCAGTGGCGCATAATTTTCCACAGATAAAGGTTCTGAACATTGTTTAGTTTGCTCGTACATATTTATGCTATCGGTTACTGGCACGTCTACGCACGCACCTGTTGCTGCAATAAACGCTCAACAAAAAACTCCATGTGACCGCGAGGCGATGATGCAATGGGCCACTCTTGAACTTTACTAGCTATTTGTTTGTAGGCCAAGGCAGCTTTCGAGCGCGGCGCAAACTCAAGTACCGCCTTCTGTTTTTGGACGGCTTTGCGAACATTTTCGTCTAGAGGTATCGCACCTGCATATTGCATGCTGATATCTAAAAACCGCTCACAAACACCCCGTAGTTTATTAAATAACAACTGGCCTTCTTTCGCAGTGGGGACCATATTAGCAATAACCCGCACGCGATAGATATTATATTCGGTGTTCAATAATTTAATTAAGGCGTAAGCATCGGTAATTGAGGAGGGCTCATCACAAACAACAACAAGGATTTCTTGTGCAGCACACACAAAGCTGACGACCGAATCAGAAATACCCGCAGCAGTATCAATGACTAATACATCCATCTGATCAGCGAGTTCGCTAAATGCTTGAATCATTGCGCCGTGTTGGTAGGGCGTCAGTGCCGCCATCTGTTGCACACCCGATGCAGCTGGCACAATGCGAATACCGCCAGGTCCGCTAACTAAAATATCGCGCAGATCACACTCCCCCGAAAGCACATCAGCAATAGTACGCTTAACGCGAATACCCAAGAGAACATCAATATTTGCAAGACCAAAATCTGCATCTAAGAGCACGACACGCCGCTGGAGTTGGGCTAACGCCAGACTGAGATTAATTGAAATATTACTTTTGCCAACACCGCCCTTTCCGCCTGTGACAGCAATCACCTGAATTGGATGACTCATTAGCGTAAGGACTCCTTAATATTAATGGCAGTTAACAGATAGTCATGATTGTTACTTAGGTATAGGTACATAATATGGTTACACACTTTGATTTGAATGACTATTTGCATGATTGTTGATTTTCATCAGACTCACTGCTTTTGCAATCAGCTGATGAGGCTTCATGATCGACAAGTCATCTGGGACTGATTGCCCATTAGTGATGTAGGCAAGTGGCAAATCGTTAGTGCTCAATAAGCTAAGAGTGTCGCCAAGGCTTGCGCACTCGTCTATTTTAGTCATCACACAAAACCGTGGTTTGACATCCCGATAGCTATGGACTGTTGCCTGCATCATTTGGAATTGGCTATTTGCCGATAGCGTCAAACAGGTTTGCACATGGCGACAACGATTAAGCGCCTGCAGATGTTGTTTGAATAAAGGATCGCTATAACTCATCCCAGGGGTGTCAATTAGCACGAGTGCTTTATTACTATAAGACAGTAATACTTGTGGCAACAACTGCAGGTCGTCGACAACCTCTACATGTACATTAAGAATTTTGCCTAGCGACCGCAATTGATCGTGA
>JBLIME010000032.1:0-16495 GCA_047638515.1 Pseudohongiellaceae bacterium | reverse complement strand
ATCGAGATCAAGTCGGTTTGGTTTGTTGTCATCGGTAATTAGTGGATCGTCGAGATCAGTCGCCGCAATGGCGTCTGCCTCATTCTGTTGCTTGTGACCAAGTTTTGTGGGGGTTGGTGCCGAGGCAGTCCCTGGGTTTTTAGCGGGCGTGACGGCTTTAGGCGCTGTGTACGGATCGTCTTCTGTTGGGTTGACGGTGGGCGAAGCCTTTGTAAAAACTGCAGTGCTCGGGCGCAACGACTCCTTTGAGGTGGATGACGGTCTGGATTGTGCTTCAGCAGGAAGCTTCGTTTTTAAGTCTGCTTGTTTGCGGGCATCGTGATCGATAGCCTTAAATACCGCTAAACAAGAGCCGCAGCGAACTTGCCCGTTGGCAACAGCTAATTGGTTAAGCGTAACTCGAAAAGCGGTATTGCACTGAGGGCAACGAGTCACAATATCTTCAGAGCTGCTCATATATTAACCGCCATCGATCGTTTGCCAGAACACTTATTAATTCAGCATTAGTATAGTGTAGAGCAGTTGAGGGGGATAATAAATACATCTATCGCCAAAGTGATTACTGGGCAATGACTGTATGTTATTGGTAGCGTAAGCCCGCTAGTCTGACCCACCCCTCTTTTTCTGCCGCCACTTCAAAGTTTATATGCTTGCTGTAAGCTCGCATTACGGTTTCTGCCTGTGCGGCTAGTATCCCCGATAGGCAAATTGCACCACCGACTCGCACATGTGCGGTTAAGGTTCGTGTTAACTCGACTAGAGGTCCGGCAAGAATGTTAGCAACGATTAGGTCTGCTTGGTGCGTGTGATCAAGCGTGGCAGTTACGCTGTTAGACAATTTTTTAAAGGCGCCGGGTAGGTAGACCGGAAATCGTGTCTTATCAATATTATTTCGAGTCACGTTTTCATGAGTAGCCGTTAACGCCTGTGGATCGATGTCTATTCCGGTAACTTTTTTTGCCCCAAGCAAGAGCGCTGCAATACCCAATATACCTGAGCCGCAGCCATAGTCGATGATATCTTTACCCTCAAAATCCTGATCCGCCAGCCACTGCAGGCATAAAAATGTCGTGGGATGGGTGCCAGTTCCAAAAGCCAGACCTGGGTCTAGTAATAGATTAGTAGCCTTGGGGTCGGGAGGCGTCTTCCAGCTTGGGCAAATCCAAAGGTTGTTTGCGCACTGAATCGGGTGGTAGTTATCCATCCATTCGCGCTCCCAATCTTTATCTTCTAGCTGTTCCCAGCGAAACGTAGGCAGCGGTAACATTTGCTGCGCAAGTAAATCGTCGACTCTGCTGGTGTCGCAACCCGCATCGAATAGACCTGTCAGTCGAGAGCTGTTCCAAAAAGGTGTTTTTCCTAAATCGGGCTCTAGAATAGGCTTTTCTGATTCGCCGTTTGGCACATGTTCTTGAAAGGTAACAGAGACCGCGCCCGCATTGATAAGACAGCTTTCAATGTTGGCGATATTTGCTAATGGAGTTTCTACGATAAGTTGTAACCAGGGCATAGCGATTCTTCAGGTGCAGGGTGGAGTTTAAAATGGCGCTCTATGATTTGTGGTGGCACCAAGGCAATATATAGCTAATGTTAAACATAGCGTGGTTAATTGCTTGCTCAAGATGTGTAATATTAGCTCGCCTGTGAGCTGATATTACACATGCTGGTGATTAAAGGCCTAATTTTCGCTCTAAGTAATGAATGTTAACTCCACCTTTCATGAATGCCTCATCTCTGACGAGTCGTTGTTGAAGTGGAATATTAGTGCGAATGCCCTCAATAACCATCTCGTCTAGCGCATTGCGCATGCGCCTTAGCGCTATTTCACGTGTCTCTCCGTGGGTGATGACTTTTGCGATCATTGAGTCGTAGTTTGGCGGTACGCTGTAGCCACTGTAAAGGTGCGAGTCTACACGTACGCCGAAGCCACCGGGGGGATGATAAGTCGTAACGGTGCCAGGGCAGGGCATAAAGGTTTTTGGATCCTCCGCATTGATACGACATTCAAAAGAGTGACCTCGAATCACAATGTCCTCTTGCTTGAGTGATAGCTTCTCACCGCAACAGACACGAATTTGTTCTTTGATCAGATCGACACCGGTCACCATCTCAGACACGGGATGTTCTACTTGGATACGTGTATTCATCTCGATGAAGTAAAAGCCGCCATCCTCATATAAAAACTCAAAAGTTCCCGCGCCGCGATAACCAATATCAATACAAGCTTTGATACAAGAGTCGTAGACCCCCTGGCGAGCCTCATCGGGGATGTGTGGTGCTGGAGCTTCCTCGATGACTTTTTGATGGCGACGTTGTAGTGAGCAGTCGCGATCACCCAAGTGAATTGCATTGCCTTGACCATCTGACATCACTTGAATTTCAACGTGGCGAGGGTTTTGCAGGAATTTCTCGAGGTAGACTGTATCGTCGCCGAAAGCGGCACCCGCTTCTGCTTTGGTGATGTGTATGGAGTTGATTAGCGCAGAGGCTTTCTCAACAACACGCATGCCGCGACCGCCACCGCCAGATGCGGCTTTAATGATAACGGGGTAACCAATTTTTTCGGCCATATCCAAGCAGTATTGTGTGTCTTCGGGAAGTGGCCCATCTGATCCTGGTACCGTTGGTACGCCGGCTTTTTTCATGGCCTCGATGGCGCAGACCTTGTCACCCATTAAGCGAATAACATCGGCATCGGGTCCAATAAAGATAAAGCCACTTTTTTGTACTTGTTCGGCAAAATTGGCGTTTTCGGCTAAAAAGCCATAACCTGGATGCACTGCAACCGAGTCAGTAATTTCCATGGCACTGATGATCGAGGGAATGTTTAGATAGCTTTCCGATGACGGGTTGGGGCCAATACAAATAGCTTCGTCAGCCAGTCGAACATGTTTTAGATGGCTATCAATTTTAGAGTGCACGGCGACAGTTTTGATATCCATCTCTTTGCAGGCGCGCAGTATTCGCAGTGCAATTTCACCACGGTTAGCAATTAGCATTTTCTTAATCATTTGAATGGGCTCTTTAGCAGGTATTTTTAACCATATACGCTTGGTTAAAAAGGCAGTTTTTGTTAAGAAATAGTCACAAGTGGTTGATCAAATTCAATGGGATCGCCATCTTTTGCTAAGATTGATCCAATCACGCCAGCTCTGTCTGCCTCTATCTGATTCATCATTTTCATGGCCTCGATGATGCAGATAACGTCGCCGACTTTAACTTGTTTACCAACCTCTATAAACGCTGCCGAGCCTGGGCTTGGAGAGCTGTAATAGGTGCCTACCATCGGCGATTTAACGACGTGACCAGTGAGGCTTTCGGCACCTGCTTCTTTGGGAGCCTCAACGCCAACGGGGGGGGCTGGAGCCGGCGCAGGTGCTGGCATATATGCCGGCGCATATTGGGCTTGTTGGGCCATCAGCATATTAGCTGCAGCTCCGCCACGGCTTATGCGAACAGACTCTTCGCCTTCTTTTATCTCGATTTCTCCGATGTCAGATTCTTCGAGTAGTTCGATCAGTTTTTTTATTTTGCGAATATCCATCTACTTTCTCTCTGGTTAGTTTTTGATGTGTTCATCTTTTAATGGTGAATAGTTAGGCGCTAGTGTCATTACGAATTCTTTAGTTGTGTAAGTGCGGCGTC
This sequence comes from Pseudohongiellaceae bacterium, assembly GCA_047638515.1. Classification (GTDB taxonomy): domain Bacteria; phylum Pseudomonadota; class Gammaproteobacteria; order Pseudomonadales; family Cellvibrionaceae; genus CANLBN01. The sequence continues at coordinate 12,850 of JBLIME010000032.1, read as the reverse complement.
AAGCGCGAGCTCATAGCTATAAGCGCCAAAGCCACTAATTACACCCTGTGCAATGTCAGAAAAATAAGAATGCTTGCGAAAGTCTTCGCGTTTGTGCACGTTGGACAAATGCACCTCAATGAAAGGAATCGCAACTGCACTAAGAGCATCTCTCATCGATATGCTGGTGTGCGTAAATGCCGCTGGATTGATAATGATAAAGTTCGTGTTATTTGTTTGAGCTGAATGAATGTGCTCAACCAGGTCGTGCTCTGCATTGCTCTGATGTATGTCTAGTTGATGATTGTTCAACTTTGCTTTGCGACGCAGGTCATTATTAATGTCACTAAGTGTGGTCTTGCCATAAACCTCGGGCTCTCGCGACCCTAAGAGATTTAAGTTAGGACCGTGGAGTACAAGCAATTTAGCCATTTATAATTCCGTGTGAGGAAAGTTTTGGGAGTGTGGAAGCACTTTTTGATTTCATGCATGAATTGTAGTGTAGTGTAGTGTGCCGTAAAAAAAAACAATTGTCTAGGAGGAACGCTAAAACGGTTATTTGAGTCGATTTTCGGCGAAGTTAAAGGAATTTAACTACAATAAGTAAAGAAAATGTATTTCCATAATTTTTTCTTTGCACGTTGGCGACAAATACAGTGTATTTTGCCAACGTTATGGATTAAGTTGGGGATTTTCTGTTGAAAATAGGCTTATAAGCTCTTAAGTGTTGATAACGTGTCGACAAAATACGTTAAATCTCATTAATGGCGTCGCTAAAGCCGTTTGGCGTTAATATTTGAGATAAAATGATGGGGGCTTTGTTAATTTCTGCAGGAAACAATAAATACAAGGGTACGCCACCGCGCTTGTATTTTTCGAGCAGTTTGGTTATCTGTGGATCATAATTTGTCCAGTCGCCTTTTAATAACGTGATGTTTTTAGCCCTCATTATCGCTAGTGTACTGTCGGTAAAGACAACTTGCTCGTTGGCAAGGCAAGTAATGCACCAATCAGCGGTTAAGTTAATAAAAACCGCTTTGCCCGCGTCACGTAAACTCGCTAAACGCTCTTCGTTATAAGCCTCCCATGTTAAACTATTTGCTGTCGATATCGATGCGAGTAGTGGCTCCTGCCGGCTCGTATGCCAGCTCATTACGGTGACAATAATGATAGCTATTAGGCCCGTAGCCGGAAAAAATCGTTTTGACTTTTGGCCTAGCCAGTAGATAAAAACAATCGCTAACCCACCGAAGATAATCAAGGCTGTTATGTTTGGCCCCAATTGACGACTGAGTACCCATAACAACCATATGGCAGTAATGTACAAGGGAAAGGCAAGCGCTTGTTTGAATGTCTCCATCCACGCCCCAGGCTTAGGTAAAAATTTGTTGAGCGCCGGCGTGTAGCTCAGTAGCAGCAGTGGTAGCGCCATACCAAACCCAAGGCTTGCAAAAATAAGCAATGCAATTGACCAAGGCTGAGTGATCGCAAAGCCTAGTGCCGGCGCCATAAATGGCGCAGTGCACGGGCTTGCAACAACGGCCGCAAGCACGCCGGTGAAATATGACTGCGAAAGCCCCGAACCTTGAGTTAAGTTTTGCCCCGCACTCATCCAGCGTGCGCCGAATGAAACCAAACCCGATAACGACAGTCCCATGACAAGAAACAAATAGAATAAAATCGTCACAAAACCCGGTGATTGTAATTGAAACCCCCAGCCGACGGCTTGGCCCGCAGCGCGAATGACTAGTAACAAGGTCGCAATAATAACAAACGTGGTGATAGCCCCCATGGTGTAGCTCCAGCCCTGGATGCGATGATTAGTCTTGCTGTTTGTCAGCGCGAGTGCTTTTATTGCAAGTACCGGTAACACACAGGGCATGAGATTTAAGAGGGCGCCGCCGATAAGTGCAAATGCGATCATGTAAAAAATAGTAGCCATCGATACATTTACACCGATCACATCCTCGTCAACCTTAGTATCGGCGCTGTTATTGTTGAGTCGATTACTGTTGGAGTCGTCAAAAATGACTGGGCTAATGCCAGCGCTGTCGATACTAAAGCGTTCAGTTTGTGGCGGGTAGCATAAGCCGGCGTCGGCGCAGCCCTGAGAAATCACGGTTAGTTCATAACCTTGGTGTTTGGGTAGTTGGTCTTGATCGATGCTGACTATTGCTTGACGATAGTGTTTTTCGACATCCTTTTCAAAAGTTTGATCGTACTCGGTAACACCTATAGGTAGATTAACCTCAATCCTTTGATTATTAATGGATACTTTGAATTGCTCGCCATATAAATAATACTTGTCAGCAATAAACCAACTAAGTTCTAGACCATTATTGCTCCCTAACCGAGAGACCGTTAGTTGATAGGCCTGCTCAACGGGCAAGAAAGCCTCATCAGAGGCAACATCGCCAAGGCTAAATTCTTGTGTTACATCCTTCAAACTACCACTGACGATGCTAGCGGCAGAACTAGTATTGTCGGTGGTAGATGATCTATTAGCTCCTTGGTTTAATAAATCGTCCAATGCATCGGCACGGATGGGCGCGCTTGCAAAGAAAGCACCCAGCAGGGTAAAGATAAGGGCTAAAGTGCCGAGTCGTTTATAAATCATAGTTTCAAGTTAATTCATGTTTGAGTTGGCGTTTCTGACAGTATTTGTCGATGATAGTGCCGTCACATATTTTTAGAGCCACTATTGCCTAGCAGCGTGAGTTAATTGGCTGCGGGTAGATTGCAAAAGCGATAATATACCCATAAAAATTATAGCGCTAAATCTAGAATTTAGATATTGCACCTCGTCAAATAATGGTCGGACACTGTTACTTTAAGCTGAGTGATACAAGTTGCGTCATGTGGGTCTAGTCTAGTCGGTAACGTTTCAAGCTTAACTACACACTTCAGCGCAAAGTATCTGTAAACAGCGTAATAGATTATCTAGTTAAGGCGAAGGGTCGTGATTAAATCGATAGCGCAAGTTTGTATGTTAACAATACCCATTGTCTGTCTGTTGGTGTCGATGGGTGTTGCTTTTCATGCTAATGCCTCCCTTGAATTGTCGATAATTGGCGATAGAGGCACTGTTAGTAAAAGCCGACATAGATTTAGCAGCAGATCGATTGACGCAACCGTCAAGAAGTAATGCTGTCGACCACTATCGAGCTGTTTTACTGCTCGAAAAAACCAATCAACGCGCAGCTTTAGAGTTGCGTAACAGCGCCGTACCCTAGTACTAGTCGAGGCTAAAAAGCTGAAAGGTGCCTATAATAATACGTTTAAACTCGTGATGAGTGCCGAGGCTGTTACGGATAAATCAGTAAAATCAACGTTACTGAAGCAAAGCATCAAGGCCGCACAGCGAGCCATTCGTCTGCAGTTTGAGCCACTAAAAAAGTAATTTTTGCAGAAAAAATAAATCTGATACAAGCTGTTTAAAATGTAAACACAGCCGACTTATCGGCGCGAAACGAGAACATAAAAAACCAACGGAAGGCGCTTGCGAATCGCTTATAAGAGTCCGTGTTAATTTACGCGCCTAACAATGCAGAGGGCCGTTGGATCTATTAATAAATGCGCAAGGCAAGCGAAAACTATCGACTGCCCAATAACATTAAACGACATGAAGAGCCCTGGCTAGTGTTCGCCGCGTCCCTAAGGTAAGTTCAATTTCAACAAGTTCAGGGGTAGGCCTATGGCGACGTTAACAACGCCTCAAATTCTATCGCGGTTAGTGGCTTGGCGAACAAATAGCCCTGCCCGTAGTCACAGCCCGCTGCGAGCAATAACTCGCGTTGCTGCTCAGTCTCTACGCCCTCCGCGATCACTTTTAAACCCAGTTTATGGGCCATAACAATGATGGCCTCACATAAAGCTAAGTCGTCAGAGTTGATGGCCAGCTTACCGACTAATAATTGATCAATTTTTAGATAGTCGATATCGAGGTTTTTGAGCGTTGATAACGATGAGTGGCCCGTGCCAAAATCATCGAGAGATACCTGAATATTAGCATCTCGAAACGCGAGTAAAGTTTCGTCGATTGTGGTTCCAGACTCCATCAGTGTCCTCTCTGTAATTTCAACTGCGATTGCCTCTCCAGGTATGTTGAGAGTCTGCAAATATTCAAGCCAAGCTTTAGCGCTAGAGGCCTCACTCTTATATTGAAGAGGCGAGGTGTTGATACTAATTTGAAGGTGTGGATGAATACCTGCGCGCCATCGAGCCGACTGACGACTGGCCTCGCGGAACACCCAGTCACCAATATCCACAATCAACCCTGACTCCTCTGCGATCGAAATAAATTCGATGGGGCTAATTAAACCCTTTGTGGGGTGTTGCCAGCGTATTAGGGCTTCTGCTTTATAGATGTCACCGCTCATTAAATTGACAATGGGTTGATAATGTAGCCGAAATTGACGCTTAGGTAGAGCGCTGCGTAAATCATTTATTAACGACAAACGAGATAGGGCACACTGCTGCATTATCGGTGTAAAGTACTGAAAATTATTGCCGCCATGACGCTTTGCAGCGTACCTCGCCCGATCACCATTCTTTAGTATTCCAATAGAGTTAGAGGCATCGTGTGGGTAAATTGTGATGCCAATACTCGCCGAAATAAAGGCGACGTCATAACCTAGATCAAAAGGTTCCGCCATTTTTTTGAGTAGGTTGCTCGCCACTTGATCCGATTGATAGGGGCTTTCCAAGCCACCCATGATGATAACGAATTCGTTTCCGCCGAGGCGTGCAACAGTGTCGATTTTTCGGATATGACTACGCAGTCGCTTGGCCGCTTCAATTAAAAGTTTATCGCCTATACCCCGACCAAAGGTATCGTTGATAGCTTTGAAGTTGTCTAGATCGATAAACAAAAGCGCGATACTTTTACTCGAGCAATCGGCTATCTTAATTTCTTGCTCGAGTTGGTTGTTCACCATTTGACGATTAGCCAGTCCAGTAAGCGAATCGTAGTGTGCCTGTTTCCAAATCATTAGCTCTGACTGTTTACGTGCCGTCACATCCTCGCACAGTGATGCCATTTCAATCATACTGCCAGCACTATCCAAAAGCGGGGTGATATACCACTCGCAGTTAATTATTCTGCCATCTTTAGTGATATTGTCGCTACTGTTGTCCGATCCTTTAGTGTTTTCTGACGTCGCTGTAAAAACATTAGCCTTCTCTTTTTCTTGTGAAGCGCTCACGATAAAATCGATTGAAGGTCGACCTATCGCCTCATCTGCCGTGTATCCAAAAATTTTTTCAGCGGCTTTATTCCAGCGGGTTACATAGGAGTCTTTATCCCATGATATCGCTGCTAGCGGCGTATTGTGCAGATGATCAGATAGCATGGATTCGCTTTGCTTTAGTGCAAGCTCGGTGGCTATACGCTCTTCAATATTTTTTAACAGTAGACCGAGTAATGCTGTTGCCGGGGTAAAAATAGTCAGTAATGGCATCGCAATCGTCGCCATCACTTGCTTAACAACAGCGACAGGTAGCTGGGTAAAAAATAATACTGCTACAAGATGCACAGTTAAGCCAAATAGCAGTAATTGTGAAAAGTTAATTCGCGCCCAGCCCTTGTTAACGCTGTATCGATAGCTTAAGCCAATAACAGCGGAGGCGATAATAACCCCTAAACCTACGTAAACTCCGCCACCACCAATAAATATGCGGTATGCCCCTGCAATTAAAGCCGCAGCAATAGCGACGATTGAGCCACCGAAAAGTCCAGCTATGCTGAGAACGACAGTGCGAGGATCGAAGATGACGCCAGTGCTGATCTCGATAGGCAAAATCATGCCGACAACGCAGATCCCGCCAAATAAAAAACCAGATAATAATTTTTTTGTAACGTTTCCGGCGTGGTGTGAATAAATGATGAATCCATAAGCTAAACTAAGTGATAACAAGAGAGTTACAGAGTAGAGCAGGTCAATTATCATAAAGATCCAACGTTACTTTTGCTAGGTGTCGCCGGCGCTGTCCAAAACGACGGTCGGCTAACGCTAAATAATGTCTAATAAACTTTCTGCCTAGATCAGTTTCGGCCGCTGTCATTGTCACTGTTATTGTTATAATCATTGTTATAGTCATTGCCGTTAGGAGTAAAGAGGAAGCTCCGCTTGAGGGCGATTAGTCGTTCTCCGAATTATAAGTTTACAAATTGCTCATGATTACTGACAGCGATATGTGTATGTTCAACCTTAGTCGCTACTTTAAGCGCGTCAAACAACCTTAATAATCAATTATTAATTATTAAGGTTGTTTGACGACCAATATTTTTGTTTTATACAGTAGTAGGTAATCTTCAAGTAGCCTAACTAATCAGCTAAGCATAGAAGATAGCTGCAATAACTGCGAGCACAATAGTGTCCATCATATTATTGTGCATGCATATTTAAATCAATCATGCGAGTCAACGACAGTCGTGGTTACTTGTCAAGAGACGAGCTTCTCACTAATACGATTAAGCGCATGTCTAGTATTTGCTGTCGCTCTTGATACGAATATGTTTGATCAAAGCGGATAGTTGACAATAAAACCGACGCGCCAATGTAAGCGGTATAAAAAAGGAAGAAAATTAAGCTTCAATTAATCATCCGCCGGTAGTTTAAATCCGTCGGCATGCACGCTTAGTGTGGCGTCTTTTAAAATTTGATAAGGTAATAAAATATAGAGATATGAAATTTGAGTATTCAATTAAAACGAAGATTTTACTTTGAGTACCCACTGTAAGTCTGAAGTTTCAGCGTTAGCGTCGAGTGGTTGCGCAATATCAAAATGTAATACGTTAGAGTTACCTTGGTTTTGACCACCTACGCGTGTTCCAGAAAAGCGTAAGCCAAAACCCACATCGCGTAACTCTTCATCTTCCGCTTGAGTCACAAGGCTATTACCCCAGGCGCGTCCTTGATCGTAAAAAAAAGCGTACCCTAAATAAAATAAAGATAGCCATTCTTTTTGTCCATAAAAACGTTGCTCAAGGCTAAACAAATAACGTCTATCACCTTCTTGATAGAAATCGGGATAACCCCTAAGGCCGTTGTTGCCGCCCAGGTATAAATATTGATCGGCAAATAAGTGCTGACCCCGTGCGCCCTCCAAATCGATAAAGAGTTGGCCGCGAGAAAAGTTATACCAGTGATATTGTATTTGTACTTTCGCCAGTCCGTTAGAAATTACATCATCTTTATGAAAACCACTAATGCTTAGATTGGTAAAAAGTAAGTGCCTATCTTTGAGGCGATAGCCTCGATCTAGCTTGAAGCCTAGTTCGAGACTATTGTCATAGGTTTTTATTGTTGAGTTTACGTGCCCAATTCGCACGGTTGTTTGAAGTCCGAAGTTGATGTCTTCAACACGATTGATTTGTTGCACATTGTAAGATTTTACAAAGTCGTTGCGAATGTACTGATACTCAAACCACGATATGTTGAAATCTCGATTAGTTGGTAGCGCGATGATATTGGGTGCCTTGGCCAAGCGCTTAAAAGTATCCATTTGCTTTGAAAAGCCAATTTTCCAACGATGTACATCGACGGTATTGCTGACATTAAACTTATTGCCATAAAAAATATGCTGGTGCTCAGAGAGAAAGCTGTAGCGATCGATCTTATCACCCTCGTTGTAGACACTTTCTGCGCGATCAAACTTCTCATAAGAAAAGCCGCCCGCAGTGTTCGTACTTAGAGAAAAAAAAGGCTTGATGAGTGCAAATTTTTGCTTAGATCCGTCGTCATTATTAGTGTAGGTTAAACTTGCATTAGTTTGATACCAACCGGTATTGGTATCTTGAAACTCAAAACTATCACCAGTGCGATCAGCGTTTTGCTCTCTAAAAAGGTTAATGGATCTTCCCGAACCCAGAAAGTTTGAGTCTTTGACGCCAAAACTATATTCAGTGTTGCCTCCTGAGCGCGAATAGCTCAAGGTAGGAAATAGTGTCCACACCTCATTAACGTCGATATCAACCTCAGTGGACCCATCGGCTAATTCTTTATTGCTGACTTTTACGTTATTTAGGTAGCGTCGAGACCGAAGAATACGTTCGCTTTCAAGTAGCTTTTGATGACTTAACCTATCGCCTTCGGCAAACAGTAGATCATTGCTGATAACTCGACTATCCGTGTCAATATGCAGACGGTTTGCGAGTCGAAATAGGGCGTTATTTTCTTTATTGCTCGACTCGTCAAATATCGGATGAATATAGATGTTGATTTTTGAAATGACTGAAGGCAGCTTTTTTACAAGCTCTGTTTTTATTGCGCTTGACTTATTTAGAGAGCATGAGAGCTTGGAGCCTACGCAGTTATTTGAGGGGCTAGTCGATGAGTTAACCATCGCGCTGGCGCCAACGGCAACGATTGAAACTAGTGTCAGCATAAAATAATGAACGCGAATGTATTCGATAAAAAATACTTTTATGGTCTCGATGCTGATGATGCAGCTCAACGGCGCAGCTTGAATGAGGCTTAACATCGAGTATAGATTTTGCGGCATCATCAAAAACTCTCCGAGTTACCCTAGTTATAATGACGATTCAGATAAAAACCGTATCGCTCGTCATCTGAGGTCTTAATCCGCTAGCAACAGGCCGATTATAGCAGTCGTCGCCGAGTTTTTTGCAATAGACATAGCCCTAATCAGATCGAGAGGGACTGCGTTTTTTAAAGCCTGCTAGTGTTGCTAAGCGTGCTTGGTTAGGGGTGAAATAGATTCACTCGTGACAGCTACTCTGGCCTCTCTTTTTAATAGAGCTATTTATTATTTAGCCCCGCCGGTGAGTCTGCCGGCTTGTAATTTAATTCTTTTGACGGTGCTTTTAATTTAGTTGGGGAGTTTAAGGCTCCTTGGATAAAAACTTCTGATCAATATCGGGTAAGGGCTCGTTATCTATGGCAGCCTCAAAAGATGTTAGGCGCTTATAGACAGACAATAGCTCAACAATGGTTGTCCACGAGTTGACAAGATACTGAAAGGAGCTACTGACCTGATTAAAAGCCGTAAGTATTTGCTGAAGTATGCCAAAAGTAATCGCGCCCACCGCTATCGTTGGTATTAATATAATGAAGACAAAGATATTGTCCGCTTGTAAATAGAGACTGCGCGCTATATTAAAATACATATAATGAAAGTATAGTCGAAAATAATTTTTTCGAACATTTAAAAATAATGCTGCCAGTGTGGGCGCCTGTGCGCGTCCGTGGTCGTCTTCTCCATACACAAGTTCTTTTCGATAGGCGGCCTCTACGCGTTGGTTTTTAAACTCTAATCCCGGTAGTTTTATGCCCACTAATGCCAGCAGGCCCGTGCCAAAGATTGACCAGATAATTGCCGCAACAAACAGAGGATAGGGGATAACGCCAACGACGGGTAGCTCACTCACATATTGAGACAACGTCCAAAGTACGGGTAAAAAAGCAAACAGCGTCATCACCGCATCAATCAGTGCAACTCCTAACGTCTCCATAATAGTAGCAAAGCGCATAGTGTCTTCTTGAACACGTTGGGAGGCTCCTTCGATATGACGGACATTTTCCCACTGGCTGGTGTAATACGCATTCATAGCTGTGCGCCACCGAAAAATATAATGGCTGACGATGAACCGTGTCACTACAAAAACAAAAATAGCGAGAAAGGCGATCTCGGCAAATAAAACAATTAAGTCATAAAATTGCACGGTTTCAACATCCGCCTCCCGACTTGGATTAAGTGCCTCTTGTACAAGATCAAAAAAAGGTCTGCGCCAATTGTTAATAGCAACAGAAACCTGTACCGAAAAGTAAGTCGAAAATAAAATAAGGGCCGAGCCTAGAATGGACCAGTTTTGCCATTTATGTGGGGCGACCTTAAACCAAAAAACCGCAAACATCGCGATGGCCATAAGATAATAGCCATAAAATAATATAAAAGAATCGGTAACAAAATGTCCAAGACCTATAACCGGCGTCGAGTTATCGAGGTTTAAGCCAAAAAAACGTCCTATCTCAGTGTTGAGGCTATACCAAATAAGGCTAGTGATAGCTGCCCATATAACAACAGAGATAAAAAACCATTTGGGGTTTGGAAAAAAAGATCTAAACATAAGCGAATTCTTTTGGTGTTTTGATGGCCTGATTTAGGTTATTACTGTGGGTCACTTTTTCAAAGACCGGTGTTTAAACACACGGGTTTAGACACAGGTTTTAAGCCCGCGCTGACGACCCATAATAGTTGCGTCAGGATAGTATGACAGGCTAGCAAATCAAACAAGTAAACTAGTCATTAATTTGGGTCTGATGATGCATGGATGAGAAGATGGCGCTGGATGTAAAGAACACTTGATAAATGCGGCGCAGAGATGGCATCTGTTAGTTTAGGGGCTTCGTAGAAGATATTGTAGTATGATGAAGGCAAGCATTGTCTTGAAAATTTTTACAATGGCCTTATGTAGTTTAAAGTAAAATCTAACCCATGCCACTGAAATGTTGACAGGTTAGTGTGTTACAAGGGCATTGCCTTTCAGTACAGACGAATTCACATATACAATACAAAGGATAATCTCATGTCGTTCGAACTTCCTACCCTACCTTATGAAAAAAGTGCACTTGAGCCACATATCTCAGCTGAAACCCTCGATTTTCATTACGGTAAACATCATCAAACTTATGTAACTAAGCTAAACGGAATGCTTCCCGGTACCGAATTTGAAGGTAAAAGTTTAGAGGACGTTATTAAATCTGCATCTGGTGGTGTCTTCAACAATGCGGCACAGGTGTGGAATCACACCTTCTATTGGAACTGCTTAAGCCCCACTGGTGGCGGTGCTGCCACCGGTGCTCTCGGTGATGCTATTGCTGCTAAATGGGGCAGCTACGAAAAGTTTGTCGAAGACTTCTCTGATAAAGCTGTTAACAACTTTGGTTCGAGCTGGACTTGGTTGGTAAGAACTGCAGCGGGTGAGCTTGACATTGTGAACACTAGTAATGCCGGTTGCCCAATTACTGACGATGTGACGCCACTGTTGACCTGTGATCTCTGGGAGCATGCGTATTACATCGACTACCGCAATGCACGTCCTAAATATTTAGAAGCTTTTTGGAATCTTACCAACTGGGATTTCGCAAACAGTAACTATACAAACAGTGAATATGCATAAGGCAGGCGCGTTTCAGTCTCGCTAGCAATTGGTAGCGAGAGACTGTAGTTAACAAGCTTGGATTCCGATAAAAGCCCGCGATGGTAACCATCGCGGGCTTTTATGTCGCCAGTGTCAGCTAACCCTAACCACTGACGACTTCTCAATTATGCTTCACGACTCTCTTCGGCAACTCTACTCGATAGCTCTAAATTTTAATAGATAGATCCGCTTCACTGTACTCTGTGTCAATACATTTTCTCTAATTGTCGAAACTGTAGCTGCACTGATGGAGTAATTTGAGAAGTTCGCGTTTACCACAGCAACTGCCTAAGCTGTAAAATGAGAATGATGCATAATCTATAAGTTAATATCTATAATTCACGGTGCGGTCATGCTGTGTATGCCAAGGACTATCGCAACCCGCGTAATGTCTAACTACACTACCATCACCATCACCATCACCAACACTTTTGGCTAGTGGGGGAGTGGCTACATCATAGAGTTTTTGATCAGAAACTCTACCTTTCGAGGTTAGGCCGCTAAAGGCCTCGTTTTTAATAACGGCGAAATTGATCACTGGTATATCAACCAGTACCCAGAAACTAAAGTCAATGCGAGGTAGATCCTGAGTAACTAGGCTGTCTTCTTGATTGATACCCTCATTGGATGAAGGCGCGCAGGAGCCACAACAAATAACGGTGAGACACCTTGTGCCCGCTGGTGTTTAGTTCCACTAGGCAGCCAAGTTTAGATTTTAGGTCAGAGCAACACGGCAGCCGCTAGCTGATTTTTTAAATGTAAGTTTCTCAGGTGTAGCGGCAGCATCTTCCGAGCCTCAAGCGCCATCGAGAAAGTATTGTCCGCTCGAGTGCAGCGCTTTACACAAGAGCGTTATGTAGAAAATTTGGTCACCAATTAATTGTGGATTGCTAAACAGTTTCTCGCGTCACTAGCAATGCGCCCCCGCCGGGAGCCACTGGGTCGAGTTTGAGTGTCTTTAAAATGCTGCTAGTGGTCGCTACAGCGGCAGATAATGTGGGTAGACCAGACGCTTTCTCAATCGTCTCGATCGATGATAGCGACGGCATTTGTACACAGGCTGAAGCGACAATGGCATCAATGCCGCTCACGTCAAGTTTTTTCCATAACTCAGCGGGTGCATTAGGGTCTTGAGCGGCAACTGTTAAATTATCGGGAATTTCTAACGCCATAAAATCTTGAACCTCAATGCCTTCGCTCTCGATATAGTCGACGACCAGCTGAGTTAACGGTTTCATGTAAGGACATATTATTGATACTTTTCTAGCACCTATTGCATGTAGGCCGTCAATTAATGCACCTGCAGAGCTTACGATAGGTGACGGAAAATTATTTTTTAAGCTTGCTTCATATAATCTTTTTTCAGCGACACGATGATAGCCTTGTCCGCGGCTCATTATTGCAACAAGACAGGCATAGGCTTGCACATCGACCGCCGCGTCCGATAATTCTAAGGCACAGCGTAAGCTGTCATCATCCATGCGCTCAAGTTCTTCTTTAGTCACATTTTTCATGCGCATGCGCGATGAGTGAAACGTAAAGCGTTCGGGTAAAATGGTTTCACGCGCACGTAAAAGTGCAGGGATTTCTGTTTCCATAGTAACGTTTGAACTAGGCACGATTAGACCAACACGGTAGTTCGTAGATTTTTTATTCATGGGTAGCTACTCTCATTAACAATTCAATTATTGGGTCGAGCCCATTACA
>JBLIME010000031.1:0-16517 GCA_047638515.1 Pseudohongiellaceae bacterium | reverse complement strand
CACTTCCGCTCTCGATCGAGTAGTGCAAATACAGGTGATTAATCTACTGCGAAAACTTCAACTGCAACGCAAGCTTAGTTATGTATTTATTAGTCATGACATCCATGTTGTGAAAGCGATGAGTCATCAAGTCATGGTTATTAAGAGTGGCAAGATTGTCGAACACGGTGATGCTAAAAATGTGCTTGAGGATCCACAGCATCCATACACTCAAAAATTATTGCAAGCAACGCTAGACTGATTGGTTAACTAGAGCTCCGACTTCAAGTATTTTTGAACATACCAGCAAGACGCCCGCTGTTTGAGGTCGTTTTTGGTCGCCCAAGCCAATGCCGCGTCAACTAAAGCTTCCGCAACGCCTCTACCTCTGGCCAACTTTGGTACAAAGGTATTATAAAAATCAACGCAACTAACCGCATCTATTCGATATTTAAGTACCGCTTTTTCATCGCCAGATGCTAATAAATCTAAGCTCAGAGGCTCTAAATTTAGACACTTAAGGTCAACAAAAAATTCGTTAGCTGCTTGATCATGATTAACGACAATTTGGTGTTCGACTAGTGGACCTTGTTTTTTCATACACATCAAACAGCCTTACTAATAAAAATGATAAATCATTGTATGATGTTGAAGCCTAAGATTACAAATAAACATTGGAGTTAGAGGTTCTTGGGGCTGGAGGTCGTTAGAGTTAGATGTTGTTAACGCTAGAGATGATGAATAGTTAACAAGAGTGGTGCTAAGTTAAGCCTACTTTGAGCTTGTTGCTCGGTTTACTCTATGCCGAGCCTGCGGTCCACAGACTTGTTCCCAAATAGACATTCTTACATTGTTAAGATGGTTCACTGCAGATTTTTTGAGAAGTTATTCTGTGTCGCCATGCAAAGCGGCGCTGATCACGGTCAAAGTTTTCGAGTAGGTTGCTCCTCCCTGTTACTCCCGCGAAGGCAAGAATTTATAATCAATAATACTCATTATCGTGGCAACTCAAAGACACTGTGGAGTATCATCGCGGCACTGAGGAGTGTTATGGCGGCAGTGTAGAATATTATAATGCAGATGCTTTGGCCCGCCTGAACTAAGCATATTGACTAAATTTAACTCAGTCAGTCTAGCGCCGTGTCTATCAAGCACATAGAGCAATCGCTGAGTCCCGGCAACGAGGTTGAGCTTACTTAAAGCGATAATTTGGTGTTCGCGCTAGCACCCAGACACTAACGCTCCCTGCGCCGGCTCTTTTTAACTCGTTGGCTAGCGCGTTGACAGTGGCACCTGTTGTCATGACGTCGTCGACAATGACGATAGATTCCCCGTCTAATGGCCTCGTGACTAAAAAATTATTACGCAAGCTTTGTACGCGCGCTTTTTTACTAAGTAGTTTTTGTGGTTTTGCCCATTTTACTCGACGACTGTGATCAAAATGCGCTATGCCCATGTGCCGACTTAGTGCCTGGCTAAAACAGGCAGATTGATTAAAACCTCTATTCCATTGGTTTCGCCAATGCAGTGGCACGGGAGTTATTAATGCAGGCAAAGGCAGGTGTTGCTGTTGGTAGTGATGAGACACCGATTGACAAAACAAGTCACTCAGACCTTCACCCGTGTATTCATGACCTTTTTGCTTATAATCGAGAATTAAGGCACTGATAGGCGACTGGTACAAATAAGGCGAGAACACACGATCAAAAGCAGGTGCTTGCTTCAAACACTGGCCACAAAACAGCGCAAAGTACTCTAGCGGCAAAGCACATTGCTGACAGCTGTGTCGTGGTTTCACAAATAATGCTTGGCAGTGGCAGCACACCCTTGAGAGGCTAGGTTCTGCGCATAACAGACACTGGTGTTTAAATGATATTTGAGCTTTTATATAGCGCTTAATCAAAGAAAAAATACGGCTATTAGGCGGCTCGTGTGAGTGCATAAGCTCATCGGTATAAGGGGTTTTTGATGGTAATTTACGCATGAGTCATCCTTGATTTTGGCGTCGCGGTTAACTTTAAGGGATTTAATAGGTTGACAGCGAACCTTGGATTGTTAATATTGCCCTCATTCCATTAACGGCAGTTAACTCCATCATAAGGTCATGTGTACTTTTTGCGCAAGCCTAGACGACTCCTCTGCAATAAAGTACGCAAGCTCAACACTCAAGGATATCCTTATGAACAAGGCCCTAACAGCACTTAAGTCTCCATCTCCCGTGACATTGCGTCACGATTGGACTAGAGATGAAGTTACTACTATTTTTAAACTGCCTTTCAATGACTTGCTGTTTCAGGCTGCCGGTGTACACCGTCTGCACTTTAATCCGAATTACGTGCAAGTCAGCACCCTGTGCTCAATTAAAACTGGGGCCTGCCCAGAAGATTGTAAATATTGTCCTCAAAGTGCCCATTACGACACTGGACTCGAGCGCGAGAAGTTAATGCCGGTCGAAGCCGTGATCGAGGAGGCGAAAGCGGCTAAAGCTAATGGTGCAACGCGTTTTTGTATGGGAGCAGCTTGGCGTTCGCCTAACTACAAGAACCTACCTTATGTTGTTGAGATGGTAAAAGGTGTTAAAGCACTTGGTTTAGAAACCTGTATGACCTTGGGCATGTTAGATCAGCAGCAATCTGAGGCATTGGCGGAGGCGGGTCTTGACTACTACAACCACAATCTAGATACCTCTCCCGAGTACTATGGTGAAATCATTACCACGCGCAGTTACCAAGATCGACTCAATACCTTGGGCAATGTGCGCAACTCGGGAATGAAGGTTTGTTCTGGGGGTATTGTAGGTATGGGTGAGAATGAACTCGATCGCGCCGGCTTGTTGATTCAGCTTGCAAACATGCCGGCTCATCCAGAATCTGTGCCTATCAACATGTTGGTGAAAGTTAAGGGTACACCCTTTGAAAATATTGATGATCTAGATCCCTTTGAATTTATTCGCACCATCGCCACTGCCCGTATCATGATGCCACAGTCTCATGTGCGTTTGTCCGCAGGGCGAGAAGATATGAACGAACAGATGCAAGCGATGGCATTTTTTGCTGGCGCAAATTCGATTTTTTATGGTGAAAAGTTATTAACTACTGCCAACCCAGCAGCCAACAAAGACATGCAGCTATTTAAACGTCTAGGCATTGAGCCTGAACCCTATGCTGCGGTCGAGTCCCGTCGCGAAAATGGCGTTAGTCATCAGGTCGTTCAATATATGGAACCCAAATCCAAAAGTGGTGTTAGAAAGCATCAACAATATTACAATGCAGTGAGTTAGCTCACGGTGTTAGATGATGAATTACAAGCGATTTTAGATCAGCGTAAGCACGCGCATCGATATCGGCAGCGACTTACCGTCGAGCCATTCTTGGCTGACGACCTCTCATCACAGGCCGCCGTAGGCCAAACTCAAATCATGGTGGATGGTAATGTCTATCTTGGGTTTTGCAGTAATGATTATCTGGGCCTTGCGCGTCATCCAGCATTAGTTGCAGCGCTGCAAGATTGTGCAGCTAAGGTGGGCGTGGGCAGTACCGCTTCGCATCTAGTCTGTGGCCACAGTTATTATCATCATAAACTTGAGTTGGAGCTGGCAGCGCACACAGGTCGCGAGCGCGCTTTGTTGTTTTCTACTTGTTATATGGCTAACTTGGGCGTCGTTGCCGCTCTCGCAGGCCGTGGTGACAGCGTCTTTGAAGATCGTCTCAACCATGCCTCACTGATTGATGCGGGTATGCTAAGTCGCGCTCAGCTAAAGCGCTTTCGGCATAACGATTGTAGTCATCTTGACGATCAATTAACTGGCGTTAAGGGCCGCAAACTAGTGGTGGTCGACGGCGTATTTAGCATGGATGGCGATATTGCGCCACTGCCTGAGCTAGCGTCCGTATGTAAAGCTCACGATGCTATTTTAATGGTTGACGACGCCCATGGTTTTGGCGTGTTAGGTGAGCGCGGGGGTGGTTGTGTTGAACATTTTAATTTGTCGTCTAGTCAAGTGCCAATATTAGTTGGAGCCCTTGGTAAAGCCTTTGGTACTTTTGGCGCTTTTGTTGCTGGCTCCAATGCACTGATCGAGACGCTGATTCAGTTTGCTCGGCCTTACATTTATACAACCGCGATACCTCCCGCGCTGGCGGCGGCAACATCGACGAGTTTGATGCTATTAAGCAAAGAATCGTGGCGACGAGATAATCTCCAACAACGTATTGCACAGTTTAGAGCGGGAGCTAAGCGCTTAGGTTTGTCAATGGTTGACTCAACGACGCCCATTCAGCCGGTATTGCTCGGTGACGATGCGTTGGTGTTAGACGTGGCGGCGCAATTAAAGCAAAGTCACATACTAGTGGGGGCGATTCGTCCACCGACGGTACCCGAGGGTACTTCGCGCCTACGCATTACCTTTTCTGCAGTGCATACCTCGAGGGATGTCGAGCAGTTGTTGGTGGCCTTAGACGCGGCTATTCCGCTATCAGCTAGAGCGTTATTACTGGTGTCTTCAAAGGAAGATGCGACGGCTAGTGCTGCCAGCCATGATTAATTCTACCGTTATACCCCTAGGGTCGCGTTGTAATTCTGCTGGACCACGCACGGCTAACAACAACGCTATTCAAAGTAGAATCGCTATACCCATTGTACTGTTTCACGGTTGGGGGTGCGGTGGCAGTATTTGGCAGTCGTTGATGCCGTTTTTGAACAAATATGCCGACATCATCACGCTCGACATACATTATTGCTACAAGGATGTTGACGCTTGTTGCGAGGCTATCGTCAAGCAGTTACCCGCGACCTGTATTTTATGCGGCTGGTCACTAGGGGGTATGTTGGCGACGCGCCTAGCGAGCTTGTATCCACTACAAATAAAAGGGTTGATTACACTGGCAACAAATCTACGTTTTGTTGCCGATCAACACTGGCCTCATGCAATGGCGCCGGCTGTATTTGACGAGTTTTTTGAAGCGTTTGTGCGAGAACCTAGCAAAACATCACGGCGTTTTGCATCATTGCAAATTAAAGGTGATGTAGATTCTAGAAGGCAATTAACCTATTTAAAGCAACACTCCGTCAGTGATAAAAGTTTATTGATGGGCTTGAACTATTTGTCAGCGATTGACAATACAAAAATATTGGCTGCGGATGTCGTTTGTCCCGCACTACTTGTTTTTGGCGAAAAAGATATTCTAGTACCATTGTCTGCAGCTAATGAAATAATGCGGTTAGTGAGTAAGCATCAGCAGGTCGTTATTATCTCTGATAAAGCCCATGTGTTGACACATATTGATAATTTAGAAATAGAAAATTTTAATACGACATTTGTCGTGGCGAAAAACCTAAAGACGAAAAAAATTAACTCACTATTGTTGCCGCTGCATAATTTTCTAGCAAACTTATCATCCTTACCTCATCAGCAGTTAATCAATCAATGATACCCGCTTTGGATAAATCAAAAATTGCTCGTTCTTTTAGTCGCGCGGCTAAGAGTTATGACTCGGCGGCTTATTTTCAGCGAGATATGGGTCTAGAATTGATGTCGATGTTGCCTGCGAATAAAGCGGTTAATGCAGGTTCTTGTTGCCTAGACCTTGGTTGTGGTACCGGTTTTTTTCATCGGCATTTAACATCACTTTATGACAACATTGATTATCTGGGTGTCGATATTGCGGAGGGCATGCTGCAATTCTTTAAGCGTTCGCGCAATGATAAACACTCGATTAATGACTCAAGCACAGCCCTTCATGTTGAGGCTGAAAATAACGTCAATGATTTGTTGCTATGTGCTGACGCTGAAAATTTACCAATAAAAAATGCGGCAATCGATATTGTATTTTCAAATATGGCGGTGCAGTGGAGTGAAAATCTACCGACTCTTTTTGCAGAGCTTAAACGCGCTCTCAAGCCAGATGGCATCATTGCTTTAACAACACTTGGTCCTAAAACCTTGATCGAATTAAAACAATCGTGGCAGCAGGTTGATGAACACGTACACGTCAATCACTTTTTCTCTTTGGACGAATGGCTTAAAGCCATTCGTGACAGTGGTTTAACTATAGAGGCCCAACGTGTCTTGGTGCCGCAGCTTCATTTCGATTCTGTTAGGCAGTTGTTAAAAGAGTTAAAGCTTATTGGTGCTCACAACGTTAATAGGGGGCAGCCCCAAGGTTTGCTGGGTAAAAAAAATTTACGTAAATTATATGTGGCCTATGAAGCTTTTAAAGTTAATGGTTATTTGCCAGCGAGTTATGAAGTTTATTTTTTTGTCATCAAAAATAGCAATAGTTAATAAATGTTGACATAAATCTATATCCACATGAATAATTAATTAGTTAAAGCTATTCTCAATATGAAAAAATTTTTTATTACAGGTACCGACACCGACGTAGGTAAAACCTTGGTGAGTGTGGCCTTGTTGCAGTTAGCGCGCGAATCCAATTTGTCGACAGCGGCCGTTAAACCGGTAGCTGCGGGCTGCAGTCAATCTGCCGATGGCTTACGAAATAATGATGCGTTAGCCTTGCAGTCGATGATAACTGCAGCGCTTGCGTACGATGAAATAAACCCTATTGCTCTCGAGCCTGCTATTGCGCCTCACATTGCCGCAAATCATATTGCCTGTAAGTTGTCAGTTAAATATTTAGCCGATAAATGTGAGCAGGTTTTTCAAAAAAATCATGATTTTGTTTTAGTAGAAGGTGCAGGTGGTTGGCGTGTGCCTTTAAATGCAACGGAGACGTTGGCTGATTTAGCGGCGCTATTAAGAATTCCTGTAGTTTTAGTGGTAGGTTTAAAGCTGGGGTGTATTAATCATGCATTACTTACACTCGAGGCGATAAAAAATGACGGTTTGATCGTTAGTGGCTGGGTGGCCTGCCAGACCGACAAAAATATGGCGGCTGCAGGCGAAAATATTGAAACTTTAGTGCAGCGGCTACCCTGTCCTTTTTTAGGTCATATACCTTTCTTAAATAATCCGAGTGCTGCTAGTGCTTCAATATTTTTAGATATAAAAAAATTGCTGGTTTAATTTTTTTTTTAAACAAAAAAAATCTTAAAGGTTGCGTTTCAGTCGCAGCTATTTTTGGGTTATTACTGTATTGTATGTTTAAAGACCAACCAGTAGAGATTTCAAGCGTGTATCTTGATTTTATATTGCTGAGTTATCAATAAATAGTTAGACACACGAGCGGTGGCAACTAATATTATTAATATAGGCCAATAGGTGGGCAAATGATTAATATAAATCCGAACACAAATACAGGGAGTACTTTGCAGCAAGGCCTCAACGGTCTGCAAAACAGTACACGCGCAACCGTAGAAGCTGCAAATGAGCTCGTCAGTGCAGGCACACTTCTGAGAACAACAACCGTAACCAGTGATATTGTTGAGCCAACGATCGAAATCGTTCGTCAGCAACAATTATTTAATGCTTCAGCTCAAGTGGTAAAGTCAGCGGACGAAACATTAGGCACACTGGTTGATATCCGAGCCTGATCTAGGTCGCTGCGATGAACATTTCATCATCTTCACAATTTATCCCTCCCAAGATAGCTAGTATCAACAGCGCCGACCCTTCACATTTTCGTGTGGGTCAAACTCAGATCGAAAAAACTGGCTCGGTCACCCAATCAATTGATCAGTTAGCGACCGTTGCTCGAGTTGATAATCATCGTTCTCAAATTACCGCTACCGGCAGCTATAATAACATCTCAGATAAACAAGTTGCAGCTATAGGCCGTGATGTTATCGCCGAAGTCCAAGAGCAGCGCGAGCAAGAGCTGCTGTTAGAGAAGTTGGAGCGTCGTCAAATTCAAGAGTTCGCAATACGAGATCGTCAGGTGCGCAATCACGAGCGTGCTCACGCGGCAGCTGGTGGACAATACGCAGGTTTGCCACGATATACTTTTGAGCGTGGTCCCGATGGCATTAACTATGCGGTGGGCGGCGAGGTCCCGATCAGCGCAGGACCTGTTGCTGGTGACCCAGCTGCGACCATTCAAAAAGCGCAGGTAGTTAGGCGTGCTGCACTCGCACCCACTGAGCCATCTGCGCAAGATAGAATTATAGCGGCACAAGCGTCACAGATCGAGTCTCAGGCAAGGCTGGAATTGCGCAAAATTGAATCTCAAGTACGCATTGCCGAGAGCGAGGTCATCGAAGCCAGAATCGACGATCGTCAAGTCGATGTTCTGTCAGCTAGCCAAACAGTTGCAGCCAGTAATCTGAGTTTGCCTGCAATCGCCCCTCCCTTCGGCTCACAAGATAGCATCGACGCAAACCTAGAAAGTCGTATTCAGCGTTTGTCTGACGACCTCAATCTTCGTGTTAGTCGAGCAGATCCATTCGGCGCGGTTGAGCCGGGTCAAATTTTCAGCCAATTTATCTGAGCGTAGCGGTAGTTCGCTAACACCCTCCTGCCAAGAGCCTTTATTTGCAGTACTCCTTTCAATATATCACTCGCAGCTTTAATCGGTGTCAACATCAGCTTTGGGGACTTTTCATTATCTACACAAGCACTCTTTCACGAAGCGACTATAGTTTTTGTAGTGGGTCAGTCTTTCAGGAAAAAGGTGCAACTGTCTTAAAATTTTATTACACTTGCGCGTTTACCATAAAAAGAGTTGATCATGGATATACAGGCAATTAAAGCACTTTTGGCCGAAAGCTTTCCCGGTGCGCAGGTTGATGCTGAAGCTGAGGGCAGTCATCTAAATTTAGTCATTGTGAGCGATGTCTTTAACGGCTTGTCTCGTGTCAAAAAGCAACAAAAAGTATTGGCCGTGCTCAATGAGAAAATCTCTAGTGGCGAAGTTCACGCTGTTAATATGAAGACATTAACTCCTGACCAATAGCAGCTTTGCTCTTGACTCAATATAACCATTTCAAGGACACAAAGTTCAATGGATAAATTAATTATCAGCGGCGGCGGCCCGATTAATGGAGAGATCCGTATCTCTGGATCTAAAAATTCTGCACTGCCTATTTTGGCATCTACCCTGTTAACTGAAACACCTATGTGTATCGGTAACCTGCCACATCTTAATGACGTGACTACCATGCTGACACTACTGAGATGCATGGGCTTGTCGGTTACGCTTAATGAGAAAATGCGCGTCGAGGTCGATGCTAGTACGATTACAGAATATACGGCCCCCTACGATCTAGTGAAAACGATGAGAGCCTCTATTCTAGTCTTAGGTCCAATGCTCGCGCGTTACGGTGAGGCCAATGTATCTTTTCCTGGTGGTTGCGCTATTGGTAGTCGACCGGTGGATATCCATTTGCGTGGTCTCGAGGCGATGGGAGCTACTATCGAGGTCGATGAGGGCTATATTCGTGCACGTTGTGACGGTAAGCTCAAAGGCGCACATTTTTTAATGGATATTGTCACTGTCGGGGGCACTGAGAATTTATTGATGGCAGCTGTATTGGCAGAGGGTACAACTGTACTCGAAAACGCAGCACGGGAGCCAGAAATCGTTGACCTAGCCCACTGTCTGTCTGCGATGGGAGCAAAAATAAAAGGTATAGGCACCGCTACCTTGACTATCGAAGGTGTCGATTCTTTGCAGGGTTGCCAATACGACGTGATGCCCGATCGAATTGAGACGGGCACTTATCTGGTAGCCGCCGCTGCCACGCGTGGACGCATTAAGCTAAAGGATACGCGAGCTAATATTTTAGAAGCCGTGTTGCTTAAACTCGAAGAGGCTGGTGCGCATATACGTTCAGGTGAAGATTGGATAGAGTTAGATATGAAAGGGCAACGCCCTAAAGCGGTAAGTTTAAAAACAGCCCCGTACCCCGCATTTCCGACCGATATGCAAGCTCAGTTTACGGCTATGAACGCAGTTGCTGACGGGGTCGGTACGGTTATTGAGACAATTTTTGAGAACCGTTTAATTCAGATACACGAATTAAATCGCATGGGTGCCAACATAAAATTAGAGGGCAATACAGCGATTATAACGGGTGTTGAGCGACTTAAAGCCGCACCGGTGATGGCCACCGATTTACGTGCCTCGGCAAGTTTAGTGATTGCAGCTTTAGTTGCCGATGGCGATACTATTGTTGACCGTATTTATCATATTGACCGCGGTTATGAATGCATTGAAGAAAAAATGCAGCAATTGGGTGCTAACATCAAACGTATTCCGTCTTAGCTCGGCGCTTTTAATTTATGCGTGCTTATACCCGAAGTCATATTTGCGCACTACAGAGATAATAATTGAATCAATGTCACAGTTAACCATTGCGCTTACAAAAGGGCGTATATTACAAGAAACACTACCTTTATTAGCGGCCGCCGGTATAGAGCCACTCGAGGACATTACTAAAAGCCGTAAGTTAGCCTTTGATACCAGTCTAAAAAGCGTCCGACTGCTTATACTTAGAGGCAGTGATGTCCCGACTTATGTGCAATTTGGCGCTGCAGATTTAGGTGTCTCAGGCAAGGATACCTTAATGGAGCACGGCGGTGATGGCCTTTATTCTTTAGTCGATTTAGGTATTGCCCGCTGTAAGCTAATGACCGCTGCTTTAAAAGGCATGCCTGTAAAGCAAGGTCGTATTAAAGTGGCGACTAAGTATGTCAATGTTGCTCGTCGTTTTTACGCGCAGCAGGGACGCCAAGCAGACTTTATAAAGTTGTATGGGGCTATGGAGCTTGCGCCAATTGTGGGTCTTGCGGATGAAATAGTTGATATTGTCGACACGGGGAATACGCTAAAAGCCAATGGTTTAGAAGCCAGAATTGCTATTGCCAACATTAGTTCTTTGTTGATTGCTAACAAGGCGTCTATGAAGATGAAACATGCGTTAATACAGCCGCTTGTCGATGCGATCTCCGCGCATGTAGAATCTGCAAGCATCGGTAATTAGCTGAAAAATTTCTGAGTCGTCAGCTTTTCTGTAGAATTTGTAGACGATAAATTATCGCGAACAAACTTATAAGACATTGCTTTACTTACAAAATCTACTGCATGAGCCCCAACGTACAAACATTTAATTGACAAGCGTACATGCTAAAAACTCACCAGCACTCTACCGATGCTGGGTCGACTTTTAGTTAGCTCTTGATGCTGTTTGACCACTATGTTCTTGAAAGGTTGTTTGTTTATGCGACCACTGGACTAAAAGCTTGTTTTTGAGCACATAACCTCCAACTTAAGTTATCTTTTATTATGTCTATTCGCCGTCTTAATTCAATCTCTGCTAGTTTTAATGCAGACTTAAATGATTTGCTTTCATGGGATTCTGTATCTGATCCCAGTGTCGCGCAAACAGTTGCCACTATTATTAACGATGTACGATCTAAAGGTGATGCAGCTGTTATTGAGTACACCAACCGACTTGATCGGCGCGATTTAAAAAATATCGACGAACTGAAAATATCATCCGATGATTTAGCGCGCGCTTTAGCAAGTATTTCGGCAGCTCAACTCGATGCGCTCAATGTCGCCGCGAAGCGTGTCCAAGATTATCATGAACATCAGCGCCAAGAGTCCTGGCAGTTCAGCGAGAGCGATGGCACTGTGCTTGGGCAAAAAATCACCCCAATGGATAGAGTCGGCCTCTATGTCCCTGGCGGCAAGGCTTCTTATCCCTCTTCTGTTCTAATGAATGCAATTCCTGCTAAGGTCGCAGGTGTTGCTCATGTGGTAATGGTGGTGCCTGCCCCCGATAACGAACTCAGTGATCTGGTGTTAGCGGCCGCGGCTATTGCTGGTGTCGATGAAATTTATACCATGGGTGGTGCGCAAGCAGTTGCAGCCTTAGCTTATGGCACCGGTAGCATTAAAAAAGTCGATAAAATTGTCGGCCCGGGCAATATTTACGTAGCGACAGCAAAGCGCGCAGTCTTTGGCCAGGTTGCTATTGACATGATCGCTGGTCCCTCCGAGATTCTAGTAGTCAGCGATGGCGCTTCGGAAGCAGACTGGATAGCGATGGATCTATTTTCGCAAGCTGAGCACGACGAGCAAGCACAGGCAATTTTAGTGAGCACTGATAGTGACTTTCTCGACGCAGTTAACACAAGTATCGATAAGTTATTGCCCACGATGTCTCGAGAAAAAATTATCAAGCAGTCGCTTGCTAACCGCGGTGCTTTGATTCTCGCTAAAGATAAGCAAGATGTACTGGATTTAATTAACCGTATTGCACCCGAGCACCTAGAGTTGTCGGTGGCGGATCCAGAGAACTATATTGACGGTATTCGCCACGCCGGCGCTATTTTCATGGGGCGCTATACCTCGGAGGCGCTTGGTGATTATTGTGCTGGCCCCAACCATGTGCTGCCCACATCGGGTACCGCAAGATTTTCATCACCCTTAGGCGTCTACGATTTTCAAAAGCGCAGCTCGATCATTTATTGTTCGGAGGCGGGCGCTAATAAGTTAGGAAAGGTTGCATCGGTGTTGGCCCGAGGTGAATCATTAGAGGCTCACGCGCGCTCGGCAGAATATCGAGTTAAACAATAATTACTGCTTGTTGCCTATTGCACGCAAGGTTCGAAAGACCTAAGTAATACTTGGGGTTGGTTATGGGTAGCGTCAGTAATATTCAGTGCAGACGGAGATCCGTCAAGGCACTTACATCACAGGGCCATATGTCTAACAAGTTGATACAAGTAGGCTGATATAAATAGACTAATGGAGGCAAGTTATAAAGGCGAAGCAGTGTCCTAAAAGGCTATATTTGTTTGGGCCTTTTAGCGACGACAGCGGACAGCTTAAGTTTCTTGCTGTCGCGAATAGCCGTTAACTGTACCTTATCATTAGGTCTCACCTTGGCAATTAGATTCATCGCATCACGGCCATTGCCAACGGGTTTGTCATTAATGTGAGTGAGTATGTCGCCAGGTTTAATACCGGCGATGTCTGCCGGTCCGCCAGGGTAAGCAATGGTAATTAAGACACCATTAACCGCACCCGCACTTAAACTGTTGATGATGTTCTGGCTTAGCGGCCGCGCTTCAATTCCGAGCCAACCTCTAATAGCTTCGCCTGAGGTGATAATATCATTCATAATGTTAACTGCAATGTCGGCGGGGATCGCAAAGCCTATTCCAACCGAGCTACCGTCATTGTTGCGGTCTAGTATTGCAGTATTAATACCCAGTAGACGGCCATTAATATCGATAAGCGCACCGCCAGAATTGCCAGGATTAATGGCGGCGTCAGTTTGGATGAAATTCTCGTAAACATTGAGGCCTAAGCCATAGCGACCGGTTGCAGAGATAATGCCTTGTGTAACTGTTTGCCCAACATTAAACGGATTGCCAATAGCGAGCACGATATCGCCAATAAACGCTGATTGAGGATCGCCTAAAACAATAGTCTTTATCTTATTAGCGTCAATTTTAAGTACCGCCAAATCCGTCGCCTCGTCTGAACCGACTATCTCTGCTTTGAGTAGCCTGCCGTCATAAAGCGTAACCATAATCTCTTCGGCGTCATCGATGACGTGAAAATTAGTGAGTAAATATCCCTCTTCATTAATGATCACGCCAGAACCCAAAGCTGAGGACATGCGCTGTTGCTTAGGTACATCTGAGCTATTAAAAAAATGGCGAAACAAGGGGTCGTCGAAGAGGGGGTTGCGGGGCGCATCGATCTGTTTGCGCGAAGAAATATTAACCACCGCTGGTGCCGCTTTACTAACCGCATTGGCATACGATAAAACTTGGGCGTTACCTAGCCGAAAAAAATGTGACAGCTGTTGGCCGAATGTGAACCGTAGCTCTGGTACCAATAAAATTGTACCGAAACCCACAAGTAAGCCAAAAACGACAGGCTGTAAAAAATATCGACTCAGCATCTTCACTGTGTTTGTAGTAATCAGCTGTTTGCTTTGGAAGTATTGGTGTCTTCATCGGTATCTTTTAATCCAAAACTTTCGCTCAAGGTGCCTTCGGAACCCGGAGTTTTCGGCGCCCAATCCTTTGGCGCATAAATTTCTGTTTCATCCATATTAGGTTCACTCAGAAAATCGCTGGTCTCCGAACTCTTAAGTAGTTGACGGCTGATATCGACATTAGCAAACTTAAGCGCATCGCTAGCAAGATGCTCGTGAACGTCTTTGTAACTTTGAGTCAGTGCATTAACAAGGCTCGCCGTTTGCGCAAAGTGCTGGGTGACTTCTTGTTGGTATTGCATTAACTGCCGCTCGCCATCTTTTAGTTTCGCCTCTAGTGTGCGGGCCTTCTGTTCTTTTGGTGACAGGGTGCGATTGAGTAGAACACCAAGCAGACAACCAACGATAAGTGCTACCGTGGCTACGCCAATTAAAGTGATAAGTGAAAACACGAAAAGTCTCCTGTACAATGGAATGGTTTTTGATAGATTTATTATACCGGCACTCAATGACTTAGTCCTACGTTAATAAGCTCTTATCAATAATTTTTTATTATATTGTTACGCTTTACTGCTGTTGACGGCTTCATAGCCTTTAGCTTGGGGCTATAACCCAAAAAATCAATTCGTTAGCGACCGTTATTTGTTAATGCCCCAAACGCTAGTTGGACACCTTAGGCCTAAGATGAATGAAATTTCAGTATTAAAATCTAATATATTACTGCTGGCAGACACCCCCCAGCAGCGCTACCAACAAGATTTAACACGTGCAGAGTTCAGTGAAGATAGCGCTCAACAATTAGCGGTCGACAAGCTCGATGACTTATACCATCGTCTGCTTAAGTCGAATCAGCGCGAACAAAAATTACTAACTAGAGTGTCTGGTTTATTTAATTTTTCGTCGACTAAAACGCCTGAGCTAGGTTTATACCTATGGGGTGGGGTCGGTCGTGGTAAAACCTACCTAATGGATATTTTTTATGAAAGTCTACCTTTCGAAAAAAAAATGCGTGTTCACTTCCATCGTTTTATGCGCAGAGTTCACCAAGAGCTAGCGACTCTTGACCATCAAAAGAACCCGTTGGAGGTAGTTGCAAAGCGTCTTGCCGACGATGCCAAAATTATTTGTTTCGATGAATTCTTTGTCTCTGACATTACCGATGCGATGATTTTAGCGGCATTGTTAGAGGCACTTTTTAAAAATGGCGTGGCTTTTGTTGCGACCTCAAATATTGTACCCAACGATCTTTATCGCGATGGCCTTCAGCGAGTACGTTTTCTTCCGGCAATCCATTTGTTAAACAAACATACTGAGGTGATTAATGTGGATGGTGGTACTGATTATCGGCTGCGCGTGTTGGAGCAAGCCGAACTCTACCACTGGCCTTTAGATGAGTTTGCTGATACTAGTTTGACGGCGAGCTTTACAAGCTTGGTGCCGGACGTTCATGAAACGATGAAAGATACCGAGATCAATATAGAGGGTCGAGCTATTTGCGCGCGTTATTTATGTGAAGACGTTATTTGGTTCGACTTTATGGCCTTGTGTGCCGGGCCTAGATCGCAGAATGATTATATTGTTATTGCCATGGAGTTTCATCAGGTACTGATCTCTGACATACCCGAATTGACGGAGCGCTATGAAGATCAGGCGCGCCGTTTCATTAATTTGGTCGATGAATTTTATGACCGAAGTGTGAAGTTGATTATATCTGCTGAAAAATCTATTCACCAGTTGTACAGTGGTCAACGTCTAACTTTTGAGTTCGAGCGCACTCAAAGCCGACTGCTAGAGATGCAGAGCCATGAGTATTTATCGCGCCCACACAAACCATAATAATTTCGTTGCTGATTAAGTATGAAGCTTGGTGATACTTTTATAATAACCGCAGGCGCTTTAGTTGCTCGCGCCAATCATTGGGTGGTGATAGCTTCGGTAAGTAAGTTCGATAGCGAGGAAAAATTCTTGTTGTTGTCTGCTGACGAAAGGCAGCGAGCGGGTAGCTTTAAATCAAAAAGAGACAGAGCGTGCTTTATTATTGCCCACGCACTGAAGCGTTATTTTCTGTCACGGTTAATAAATATTGATTCGAACGCTCTATGTTTTTCCTACTCTAGTAAAGGCAAGCCTCTTTGTGATAATGAAAAGATGCTGGATTTTAATATCTCACATAGTGCTGACTGGGTTGTACTGGGTGTCTCGTCGGTAGCCGCCATTGGCGTCGATGTAGAGCGAGCCGATAGAGCAATTGGAAAAAAAGCGATTGCCTTTGCGTTGACCGATAAACAAGTTTTAACGTTAACAGCCGCTGTCGACCCCGTTGAAAGAATGATGCTTTATTGGACTCAAAAAGAGGCCGTTAGTAAGGCTTTAGGTGTTGGTATATCAGTAGGCTTTAAAAGCATTCAGTGCTCGGGCGAGCCTGGGACAAGCTTAGCTGAATGTCAGAAACAGCAATTCCTAATGCAAAGCTATCGCACGGGTAACGCCGTGGTATCGATAGCGACGCTGGCAAAAACATCGGTAGAGGTTTATCAGCTGTTGAGCTGGTCGAGCAATGCAGGCGTACCGCAGGTCGTTAAGACAGCTAATAAAAACGTAGCGCATCGCCAAAACCCTCACGCAATGCTGTTAGAAAAATTATACTAAAAGAGTGCTGTTTTAGCATGACGCAACTCATGATG
>JBLIME010000030.1:0-16527 GCA_047638515.1 Pseudohongiellaceae bacterium | reverse complement strand
GTATGCCAAAACCTCGTTATTACTACCCGGGCACCAAGCCATACCGCATGATTTATATGGAAGATCCGTTTGGTAATATCTTAGAAATCTACAGCCATAGCTATGAGCTCACCTACAGCGAAGGGGCTTACTAAATAAATATGAATCAAGAGCTAGTACATTATGTTTAAAGATAGCTATTGCAGCAGCACCGGTTATTAACTGCTCTTGCAGATAATGTGAAGTTAGCTCCAAGTGGCACCGATAGTCATGATGAACACGCCGCTTTACTCGAGGTAAATTCTCGTCTGCACGGGAGCGACAAGCTCGTCTTGGTATTATATTGCAACGTTGCTAGATGTTTGCTCAATCAAGAAAAATGTTGCCAGCGTTTTTTTGTGGTAAAAAAAATAATGGCGCCACCCACTAAGCCCGGCATCGAGGCTAAAAACCCAACACCCAAATAAAGATTTATAATAAAAACAATAATAATAGAAATATAGAAGCCAATCACACCCCATTTTCTCCAAGCCCAGATACCGATTGCTAGAATCACATTAATACATGCGATAACGGCGAGAAGATATAAAACTGTAGCCGTTGCCCGCGGGTATAAACCCATCACTAGTTCTGGGTTAGTCGTATAGATATATGCTGTCAACGCATTGGCTATTAGCATTAATATAAGAAAAGCACTGAGCCAACAGCTTCGCTGCTTTTTTACTCCGGCCGCTTTGGCCTTATTTGCCACTAAATCATCCATTATACTTTCACCCTTAACACTGTATTTAACGCCAACGCCTGGCCAACAACCTAGCGTTGATGTGTGGCTCTACCGTCTGGCAGCTGTAGAAACAATCAACTCGTCGCGCCAACTATCTATTTCTTAGGTAGCGGTTCATGATATCTTGCCTAGCCCAATACTTACTGTGTTTTGTTTCACCCGTTAAACCACTAGTCAAACGTTAAGTTTAACTACGCTAGCAAGTAATTCAATCAGCAATCTATCCAATAATCGATAAAATTGCCAAGCTCTTAACTCACCTTAAAACCTAGAATGAACAAAGTTACTGAAAATATTGTTGTTACTAGAAAGATGATTATTTTCATTTTCTCATGACATTAAATTGCCAGTAAATATAATTAATGAGTGATTATCTACTAACTACTATCAAACTTTATAACCAATACAAAAAAGGCTACATTAAAGTCTCCTCCAACTATTGCCACCATCATCCATATCGAGTCCAGCCGTCGCGCCTAAGCAATACATGCATCGACTTAAAGGGCGGCCTCGACCGCTCTTACCTTATATCCGGTGAGAGCATCCAATAAAAAGTCCTCGCTTTAACTCGACTTAACTCATCGTAGCTGAGTGCTATCGATGTCTGAGGTGGCTTATTACTGATCCCAATGATCAAATGTAACGTAATTTTTATCACGACGCGATTAGTACTAAGGTGCCGCAGGTTGGCGATTAATATAGTGAGCGCATGCTGTAAGCGCAGCAAATATTGTTTAGAAATCACCGATAGAGCTCACTGACGAATAACCCAACTGCTCTGTAGCTAATTGAGTATTTTCACGGCACGATGTGCAACTAGTATTTTAATGTTGGTTAATGCCGACCTAACATCGCCTTTGGTGACGTTAGCAATCTAACTCAGACGAGTCAATAATTCAGACCAGTGGCGATACTGGTAGTTCACGGTAGTGTTATGGCAATTAGTGTTGTTTGGTTAAAAAGAGATTTACGCTTAAGTGATCACGCCCCGCTGGCGGCCGCACAGCAAACGGGCCTACCCGTGCTCTTACTTTTTTGCTTCGAACCAATACTGATAGATGATCCGCACTACTCATCCAGGCACTGGCGTTTCATTCAACAGTCGCTTCACGATATCCAACTGCGTCTACCCCGAGCTAGTTGCTATTGGGTCGAAGCTGATGCCCATCAAACCTTAGAGTCACTGCACCGTAAATTTGAGATTGCGCATTTATTTTCTCATCAAGAAATTGGCTTAAATAATACTTTTGAGCGAGATACCGCGGTTCAACACTGGTGTAAACAACAAGGTGTGGTGTGGCACGAGGAGTCTTTTGGCGCCGTCATACGCGGTCTAAACCATCGTCACAATTGGGATAAAAACTGGCAGCAGGTCATGAAGAGACCTCAATATAGCGTCGACATTAGCGCGATTAATTGGTTTACAGAGCACTCTCTTCAGAGCTTGAGCTTTGAAGAAGTTAGTACTAGCGGCGACCATTCGCAATTCCAGTACGGCGGCGAAAGTGCCGCTAGAGCCACACAGGATTCTTTTTTTGAAGGTCGAGGGCACTCTTACGCCTATTCACTATCTAGCCCAGTATTAAGTCAGAACCACTGCTCGCGGCTTTCGGCCTACTTAGCATGGGGCAACATTAGTTTACGACAAGCTTATCAAGGAGTACTGTCTCATTGGAACAAGCCTAGTTGGCGGCGCAGCTTGGTAGCTCTTAGCTCACGCCTACACTGGCATTGTCACTTCATACAAAAATTTGAAAGTGAAAGCTCAATGGAGTTTCAAGCAGTCAATCGCGGTTACGATGACTTACCTAGAGTCGACGGTAGATTATCCCAGCTGCGCTTACAAGCATGGCAACAGGGACGAACTGGCATTCCTATGGTCGATGCCTGTATGCGCAGCTTGCAATACAACGGTTATCTTAATTTTAGAATGCGCGCGATGTTAGTTAGTTTTTTGTGTCATCACCTGAGTGTAGATTGGCGCTATGGAGTTCACCATCTAGCGCAATTATTTTTAGATTTTGAGCCCGGGATTCACTATAGCCAGTTCCAAATGCAAGCGGGTGTCACGGGCATCAACACCATTCGAATCTACAACCCGGTCAAACAGGGCCAAGAGAAAGATCCTGAGGGTGCTTTTATAAAACACTGGATCCCAGAGCTGAAGGCTGTTCCGCAGTGCATGGTGCACACGCCGTGGCTGTTAACCGACATGGAACAACTTATGTATGATTTTAAACTCGGCGAAGCTTACCCCGAACCCATTGTTGATCTTAAAAAAAGTTATAACGAGGCAAAGGATTTACTGTGGCAATGGCGCGATAGACCCCAAGTAAAATCGGAAGGCAGGCGTATTCTCAAACGACACGTAAGGCCTAACTAACCGATATAACAGAAACCTATCGCAAATCATCCTAAGTTTTATTGGAAACTTTTGAAGTTATCTAGGTTGTTTTATTTGTCATTCGATCACGTATAGAATTTAGCAACACTAAACTTGGCATAGTTTGGAGCATCTCGACCGCGCCACACCCCGGGTAAGGTAGCTTGGTTACCCATGAAAATATTTGGTCATAACAATCTGGAGACAATAAAATCATTTGCTCTATAGTGATAATTAATTGGTCGGCTAAGATCTCTTGTTGGTGATCGAAGCTCCAGTTATAGCTACCGCAACCCACGCGCACACTACCTCCGTTTTTTTCAGTCATAGTCACGAGCCAGTCACATGAATATTTGTTTTCATGATTTTCTGAAGCGTCAAAAAAACAGAAGGTGTAGACATTTTCATAGTTTTGACTAAATTGGCTGATCAAAACATCGGTAATGGCATCTAAACCATCAGCGCCGAGGGGGAAAACGATAGTGTGTGTTTTCATGACAATTTCTAGGCGAGCTGCGATCGTAAAAACTCGGGGCATCAACTCTGGCCTATTTTTATCTTTCGCACAGATATAGCGCTGAATGATCTCTTGATAATTGTTAACAGCTGTTTCAACCATGGTGGTTACCTAAGTGGCCTGCTGGCAAACTGCACAGCACTTTTTTGAAGATGTTCAGCACATCGGTAATGATAGCCAGTTACCTTCACGTGGACATTGACCCTATCTTATCAAAAAATATTCATGCCCTTGGCAGAGATATCATCTATATTATCTTTTCAAAAAATGGATCCTAGGCAAATACGAACGATTAAGTCGAACATATAGTGCTTGGCGCGAGCGCTAGGCACTATTAAACTGCTGCGACAGTCAAAAATCTGGAGTACTTGATGGCAATCTCTAAACACCCCTCGAAGCTGAGTTTACCGCGGATTAATCCCGGCGTAGCGACGGTGTTAGAATACCTGGCTATCAAGTTCCCCTATATTGGTGCAGATATTTGGCGACAGCGCATCGTTGCGGGCAAGGTACATCGCCACGACGGCAGACTAATAACCCCACAATCACCGTTCAGGTCACAACAGCGCATCTACTACTACAGAGAAGTCGCCAACGAGCCTAGCATTCCCTTTAAGGAAAGCATTATATTTCAAGATGAGCATATTGTAGTGGCCTATAAGCCCCATTTTTTAGCAGTGACGCCAGGGGGAATTTATGTCAATGAGTGTCTACAAAACCGCCTGCGAAGTGGAACGGGCATTGACGCCTTACAAGCATTACACCGCATAGACAGAGTCACGGCGGGCCTAGTTATGTTTGCTATTAACCCAGACACACGTCGTTACTATCATCAACTATTTCAAACGCGGCAAATACATAAGACTTATCAGGCTATTGCTAATATTAGCGATAGTGACAAGCTTGTAGGCCGAGAGTGGGTCGTCAAAAATCGCCTAGAGCATAGCGAGCCGCGCTTTATTATGCGTGTGATCGAGGGTGAGGCTAACAGTCACTCGCTGATTCGATGCTTACGACAGTCGACCACGCAGGCGCTCTTTGAATTAAATCCGATTACCGGCAAAGCCCATCAATTACGCGTTCATATGCAGACATTGGGCTGGCCCATAGTGAATGATAGATACTATCCACAATTACAGCCGCTATCGGCGGATACCTATTCGGCCCCCTTGCAGTTATTGGCAAAGGAGCTGCGATTCGTTGATCCAATAACTCAACAACACAGACACTTTAGCTATGAACGCAACTTGTCAATAACCGCTTAGAGCCGCCTTACCGGCCTTAATCATTGATAGCTAAATACAACTATTTATTATTAACAACCCCACATCTAAACCTCGCAGCTCGATTACGACGTTACTCAAGGTTTAATTACGGGTTTTGCTCAATCATCATTTTTTAATTCACCAATAATGATTACCTTCAAACTAGATACCCAGACAATGACTACTTTAAGATATTTTTCAAACTACTCCCAACGCTTGAAGAGTCAAGTGCTTCAGCTGGTGGAGAAAGACAGCCTCGCAGATTATTTGCTCGATAAATACCCGACAACGCATCAGTTTGTGAGTGACAAAACACTACGAGAATATGCGTTATCAATCAAGAATCAGTACATTAAAAAATCTTCACCCTTAAGCCAGGTGATTTACGATCCTAAAATTCACGTGATTAATAATGCCCTTGGCCTACATACTTTTGTATCTCGAGTTCAGGGCAATAAATTGAAAAGTAAAAACGAGATTAGAGTCAGCGATATTTTTAGAAAATCACCGGAGGCATTTTTAAGAATGATTGTTGTGCATGAGCTGGCTCACTTAAAGGAAAAAGAGCACAGCAAAGCTTTCTACAAACTCTGTTGTCATATGTCTGGAGACTATCATCAGCTCGAGTTTGATATGCGCTTGTATTTAACTCAACTCGCTTTAAATGGGGAAATATACTAAGTCTCTGCCGTCTCTCACTCACATCTGCTCAACTAGAGTTTTATTAACCAACTTCAGTTAATCGGTGACTTTACCGCGCAAAGACTTGGTTTTTCCGCGAAGCGTTTTACTATCCATGCGTCTTTTTTTGGCGCCTCGACTCGGCGTCGTCAAACGCCTAGATTTTTGCACAATGGCCGCTCCCTTGACAACTTCTTGTAAGCGCGCAAGTGCATCCGATCGATTTTTCTCTTGCGTGCGAAATTTTTGCGCCTTAATGATGATAACGCCCTCTTTAGTAATGCGACGATCCTTCATTTTTAATAGTCGCATCTTATGAAAGATTGGTAGCGATGAGGCATTAATATCAAATCGCAAATGAATAGCCGATGAAACCTTATTAACATTCTGGCCACCGTTACCTTGGGCACGGATGGCGGAAAGCTCAATTTCGTCATCGTGAATAGCTACGTTCTGACTAATTTCAAGCAAACAATATCTACCTTTTAAAACACATAAAAATATGAAGTCATTGGATCCGGTTCAAATGGCGTTACGCGGGGACGTTACCATTGCGTTTATCAATGTCATCGCCGCCAACCACATTAGCCTGCACAAACAAACACCGAAAGGCTAAGATTACACCTTGTTAGTAGCCAGTATTAGCTGGCGTTAGCAATTGAAACAAGCTAGAGGTGAACGCACATTTTTTTGCGACGGTGACGCCGCTGAACAGGCTAAACCTTTGCGCAGCTCAGGTGAGCTTAACTCAGCGCCATTGACCTTCGAGCGTATTTTATTGGCCATAGATGCCGTATTGCAGTTTAAGCATCTCGGCTTACTTCAGGCGGAACCGCAAGCCAAAGAGCCTTCAAGGAGAGGTTTATATCGGCCAAGAACAAAAGTAATGAGGTCACAAGGCTAAGCATACACAGAACGAATATCACTACGATATAGACCGCAATTCCCATCTGAAATAAAGCCCCCAAAAATAGACTGATGACTAATAGTGCAGCCAACAGAACACTGAGGACTGCGAGTGCGATGGCGGCTCTGACTATTTTTGCTCGACTTGAAAGTATCTTGAGCTCCTCGATAATACGTATGCGATCAACATCCGCCACATTGTTGAAATCCTTTGAGAGCAGACGCGAGCGATCGATGACGCGAGCGAAACGATTACTCATGCTCAAGAGGATCAAGCCCACTCCTGAAATAAGGATAACTGGGCCAATCGAGAGCTGTAGGGTAGTGATAAGGTCAG
Organism: Pseudohongiellaceae bacterium; assembly: GCA_047638515.1. Classification (GTDB taxonomy): domain Bacteria; phylum Pseudomonadota; class Gammaproteobacteria; order Pseudomonadales; family Cellvibrionaceae; genus CANLBN01. The sequence continues at coordinate 9,675 of JBLIME010000030.1, read as the reverse complement.
TAAGTAACATGAGTTTCCAATGAATAGGTGTGTAAATAATTTAATGCTGATGCTATGAGCTCGGCGAACGGCTAGTCCGTCAGACCTTGCTCAGCGGACTAGTGCACTCGCTGGTGGCGATTTATTAGCTTTCATATACGCAGTAGGGGGCCAACTTTTGCATCTCAAATTAAGCGATCGACACTGCATCAACTCTTAAGAAAACTGACCCGCTTATTTCGTCGCAGCTCCTCCCTCCAGCTTTTGGCTCAATTAACTGATGCGTTTACCTCGCTTGAGGTCGAGACCGATCTAAAAGCTCGCCTGACTGCATTACGTTGTATTCAACTCCCAGTGAACTCGACTCTGTTAGTTTCACTGTTTATTACGTTAGCCAATACACACTCTACGACATGAGGTCTTGCTCTCTTGAATGTGTAACCACCTGGGTATTGCGCTCCCAAAAGCTCTCTCCCTCAACAAACAGACGACATTCACCAGACACCATTGTGTGCCAGTTCTCATTATGAGTAAGAGGTTGAGTGGCAATCATTGTCACAATATCATGTTCTGTCGTCACTGTTGAAAAGTCAATACTAAGGTCTTTATCCGATAAGTAAGCAACACCGAAAGGCGCGCGTCGAGTGATCCAGCAAAGTTTAGTGGAGCAAAAAGCAAACAAGGCCTTACCGTTAGTGAGTAGAAGGTTGAAGACGCCCTGGGCATTAATCGATTCGCACAGGTCGCTTAAATATTCTGCCCACACTTCAGGTGCAGGTGGTGCGTCAAAACGCCGGTCCAACGCATCCATTAGCCAGCAAAATATACGCTCACTATCGGTGGTGCCAATAGGGGAAAAACGTGTATTTTCTAAATTAGAGGCACTAGGCACTTGACCATTGTGCGCGTAGCTCCATGCTTGTCCCCAAAGCTCGCGCTGAAATGGATGCGTATTTTCAAGCCCCACGCCACCTACATTTGCCTGGCGAATATGACTAATTACGATGTGGCTTTTAATAGGGTACTCACTTAAAAACTGCGAGAGGTTCGAGCGACAGCTGGGCATATAGTCCTTAAACTCTCTAACGCCACTTTTTTCATAAAACACGATCCCCCATCCATCTACATGGGGACCCGTGTCACCACCGCGACGACTGAGACCTGCAAAACTGAAGCAGATATCGGTAGGCACATTAGCGCTCATTCCAAGTAATTCACACATGCTATATTGCTCGCTAGGTATTTTTTTGCTTGCGGAAAGCACCAAAGCGCAACCGCCCGACGCTTTTTATTATAATAGACTATCTATCTAAATTTATAGAGCGCGGTTGAAGTTAAGCTTCTGTGGTTAAAATAGAGGCGACTTACAGAGACGATCCCTTGGCTTCGCGCCAAAACTGATTGATAGACACTAGCGAAACAGATGGGCAGGAGGCGGAGGCAGGCACGACGAGATGTGGATCTTAAGCCAACTCATGGTGTTTTTGATGCGCCAGTTGGAAGCCAGCAGCTGCACAAGCGTTTACTACTGCTAAGGAGACTCATGACATTATTTAAATCCGCCACGTCAATTGCTTATCAGATACTTTCATCCAAGCGCTTGGGGAAAGGTTGTATAGTTGGTAGGAGGTCGCTCGCGGACCTTATTTCAAAACTTTGTGATAGGTTGAGTCCTCTAGATAGACAGCTCAAGCAAGATAGGCACACTCGAGCTGCCCTAGAATATTTACAACCTAATTATTTATTGATCAAAGCTGTCGGCAAAGCGATGGTTAACATCTCGATGACTTGCTTCATCGCGCCTGACCGCGAGAATAACATCGCGCAAGGTCGCATCGGCAGCTAGTTGCCAATAGTCAATGGCGATCTTTGGGGCCGCTACGTTTTTCAGTCGGCCACTGTCAACCTCGGCTAAATATTCACCGTAGCTATAAACCGCTTCTTCTTCGAAATAGCCAACCAAACGATGTGCGGTGCGACCAGAGACAACGTAAAGAAATAAGAAACTGGTAAAGAAGATTCCCTGAGCTAATAAGATAAGCAGCCTTTCCAAAACGCTAGGCTGCGCAATTTGTACAAACGTCAATAGATGCATGCGCTCGTTCTCGGCCTCTTCGAGGAGCGTGTGAATTGACTCTCGATCATCTTCCATTCGGCGCAGTGAGCGCATGTGCCTTACCATACCACCAACCATGCCCGGAACCGCTGCAACTGTCTCTAAAACCACCGCACGGTGACCGTAGCGTTTAGCAAAGAAAAGGTCCGCAAAAAAGCGCAGAAGTCTGGTCAAGTAATAAGCGATGCGATCGGAGAGGCCCGCGGGCAAATGATGCTTACTTAACGGATCATCGTTGGGTACCGGTGAAAAATATTCCGGGGCTTGGTGCATTATAACTATCTCCAAAACAAAAATACTGAGACTCAAAAAAATCCACTGCCAACATGGGCGCTAATGATGGTGTTCATAATGGCGCGCACATTATCCAGTGAGACGACACAATCTTATACGATATATGTCCATTCATAGCTTAGCTTTTTGAGCAAAATACTTCGCGGTATGCACCCATATACTGACAAATATACCTCGTGTATCGCCTCTATTATCTATCTACACTGCGACTTATTTTATATGTCTTTTTAGCTTACAGATCCGCTGAAGTATTTTATGTTTTAACGAAAAGATTATTCGGAAAAGACCCCAACGGTCGCCCTCAGTTAACCAGGGCTAACCTATCAACTCGTTTTTAGTGTCCATTATTTTATACTGTTGATGGTTTGTGTAGAGGAGGGTCTGAATTTGCAGCTAACCTCTATCTACCAATCGACGCTGACAAGATATTACAGTCATTTTTTCACGGCAATTTATTTAGCCCTTACAGTAACCGCAGTGACTACAGTCGCTATGATCTTCTCCCAACAAGATCAGTATCTCCATCATCTCTGCTTAATGTGAACACAAGCTACGTTCAAGCATTCGCTATAAGCATTTGAGCGCCCTACAACGACGCTAATACAAGCCTTAACGCCATCTTGTTAGCCGAGACGTTTAAATATTGATGACTAGGTCCGTGCGCCAGTGAATTTATCGTCTTCCGTGCCTACATCAACCACCTCACCGGTCTTGGTAAAGGTTCGATTCACCTTCGATGAGCCATAAATAACCATCACCAATACATGCTCGTCTGTGTCATTAATGAGCTCATGAGTCACACCTGCAGAAATGAAGGTAGAGTCATATTGATGACACGACACTTCGCGGCCGCCATCGAGAATAATTTTCATGGTTCCCTCAAGAATCGTAACCTGCTCTTCGGCATTGTGACTGTGTACCGGTACAGCCGTCCGCGGTGGCATATAGGTAATCCCTGAGTGAAGCGAATTTGCACCGATGCTTTTACTGGCAATTGGCCGATTCACAATGCCCTGCCCACGTAAGATTTGAGGTAGGTCTTTGTACTTGAGGTGGTTTATATTTTGCTTCATTGATCCAATACTCCGGTATGAATGATATTAACTCGAGGGACCTAAGCACGAACCCATCATCAGACGAATGTTTAACCTGATTGAAGCTACGGCTTGTGACGTCGATTAACACACTGTGTTACCACTTAACGTAAGCGTAATGTCTTGGGCGCGATTGGTCTGACAAGCTATATGAATATCAATAGGTGGCTAAAACTTACTGGGCTGAAAAGTTTTCTTTTAGCTAATCGCCTCGAGTGCATCGACGAGTTTTTTAACGGCTATAATTTCTATGCCCTCGATAGGTTGTCGCGGCACGTTGGCGGCGGGCACAATAGCTTTTTTAAAGCCGTGTTTGGCGGCCTCGCGCAAGCGTTCTTGACCACTGGGCACGGGCCGAATCTCGCCGGACAAGCCGACCTCGCCAAAGGCGATTAATGTTTGTGGTAGCGGCTTGTCGCGAAAACTAGATACTATCGCTAGCAGCAGCGACAAATCAGCACTGGTCTCGGTAACTTTGACACCACCCACCACATTTACAAACACGTCTTGATCGCCCACCATTAGACCCCCGTGGCGATGCAATACTGCCAACAACATACTTAAACGATTTTGGTCTAAGCCTACAGCAACACGGCGCGGATTACCCATATAGCTATCGTCGACCAGGGCTTGAATTTCAACTAGCAGTGGTCGAGTGCCCTCCCATATCACCATCACCACAGAGCCCGACGATATCTCTTCGTCGCGTTGTAGGAAAATAGCAGAGGGGTTGGTAACTTCTCTAAGGCCTTGCTCAGTCATGGCAAACACGCCAAGTTCGTTGACCGCACCAAAGCGATTTTTACTGCCCCGTAGTGTCCGAAAACGCGAGTCGTTATCACCCTCTAATAAAATCGAGCAATCTATCATATGCTCTAATACTTTTGGACCGGCTAAACTACCATCTTTAGTAACATGACCAACCAGTATTAAAACAGTGCCTGTTTGTTTAGCGAATCGTGTTAAATAAGCAGCGCTCTCGCGGACTTGTGCGACACTCCCCGGCGACGACTGCACCTCTGCCATATGCATAACTTGAATCGAATCGACCACTATAATTTTGGGTTTTATTTTATGGGCGGTTAAACACAACTGCTCTACATTAGTCTCGGATAACATTAGTAACTTATCGGCCGCCAAGCCTAAACGTTTTGCACGCAGCGCCACCTGCTGAAGTGATTCTTCTCCGGTGACATAAAGTGCACTGTGGTGTTCAGCTAAGTAACAGAGCACTTGTAATAACAAGGTAGATTTACCCGCACCGGGATTGCCACCAATTAAAACGACCGAGCCCGTCACCAGCCCTCCCCCCAAAACACGATCAAACTCTTTAGTGCCTGTGCTTATACGTGGGATATCTTCTAAATTTATTTCTGCTAACGTTTTGATCGCCGAGTCGTTGCTACCTGAATAGCCGCTTCGGGCTGCCGGTGAAGGTTTAGCTGATACAAACCGAACTTCACTGAGACTATTCCAGACAAGACAGCTACTGCATTGCCCCTGCCATTTAGAAAAATCATCGCCACATTCATTACATACATACGCTGTTTTGGCTTTAGCCATTAACTGGATCCTTTCAAAAACATTATATTTTATTAACCATTAGCTGCGGTATTATTTTGCCTTGTCTATTTTTCTGTCTAGATCGTTGCGACTGTTATTGAGACAAAAAATATTCAACTGACACAGAGGCGCGCACGACAATATCATCGGACTGAATAGGTGGCGCAGTAGCGGTCTCGGCTGCCGAGGATAGCGCCGAGCGCGCATAGCTTGTATGCGCCACTTGCCCTCGCGATGCCTCACTGTTATCGAGATGAATTGTTTTAATGCTGGCGACTGTTAACGCGCTAGCCTTGGCAACAAAACCGGCATCGTCTTTTGCGTTTTGAATAGCCTGCGCTATTGCTTGCTGTCGATATTCTCTCGGGTTTGATAAGCCAAAATTAATCGACTGCACCTGATTAGCGCCCGCTGTTGTAGCGGTGTTGATTATTTCGCCCACTAGATCTAACTTAGCCGTCACTATTTTAAGCGTATTATTAACACGATAAGCGATGATGGATGCCTGCCATTCATCGCTGCCAGAAAAAGCTCTAGGTCGAGACGACCAGACAGGCTGTATGCCAAAACGTTGCGTCGTTATTTCATTTTTGTCCACGGCCTGTCGGCCAACACCGAGATCATTTAATGCGGCAATCACTTTATTAATTAAGCGACTGTTATTCACCGAGGCATTTTTTGCTGTTTTATTTTGTGTGCTAGCACCTAACAAAATAGTGACTTGGTTAGGTCTAACTTTTAATTGCGCCTCACCACGCACATGCAACACTGTGTGCATGTGCGTTTGAGAATCAGCTTCAGCATGCGTGTCTGCACTAGCGCCTAGACTATTACAGAGGGATGATATTGCACATAAAAATAATATGATCGATTTCATTAGTCTCACCTATTTTGTGAAAGTCATCGGTGTCGATTGCTGGCACTCATCATTTAAGCCCGCAGGCTTCTAAACGCATCCTTTGAAATATCTACGTTGAACCAAACACTTTCTTCAATAACTCAGTGGTTTGGCGCACAGGATCTTTTCGAATCACCGCTTCTTGCTGTGCTAGATAATGAAAAACACCTGCAAGGGCACCCTCAGAGACATGGCTAGTTAAGTTCGCTTTAACATCGGGTACAAACGGAATGTCTTTATAGGCCGACATCATTTTGTTGTAATATGAAATGGCTCCCACCTTAGAGAGACTATCGGCAATTATCGGCTCCATTGCACGGCTTAAGTCTGGGCTCATGCTGTTCTCAAAAAAACGTGTCGCTGCATCGCTAGGGCCATTATAAATACGTCGTACATCATTAAACTTCATGTCTTTTATCGCGCTTATGAACAAGCTTTTAGCAACAGGGGTTGCCTGCTCTGCGGCACGATTAAGCTGTACCGTGAAATCGTCAACCATATAACCTAGGCCAACACTGCTAAGTACTTTACTGACAGTTTGTAGCGCTTGAGGCAGCGGTATGCGCACTGCCTTATCCTTATTAAAACCATTAACAACACCCAACTGGTCAACCACTTTTTGGCTGCCAAGCTCTAGCGCTTGCTTAAAAGCTGCCGTTATATCGGAACTAGATAAAGCACTAACATTTGTTGGGCTCGGCAGACCAATTTGCTCGAGTGGAGCTTCTCTAAGAATACCTTTTGCTGTATCCCACCAGCTTGCGGTGCTAGTGGTACTGAGTAATATTAAGGCTACCAATAACACTGAACGAGAAACTGAGTGGCTTAAAAAACTGCGCATAATGCTTACCTGTAGATGATTTGATCCGAACATTTGTTTTATCTCAGCATTCACCAGATGCAACAAACCCGACCGAACACTTGTTATTCTTCATTGTAAATATCCCGCTTTTATAACGGCTTTTACCCAACAGACAGAGTGAGTAAGGCGTTGACTCACACTGCTTACTTACCAAAAATTTATAAGTACAATTGCTAGACCATTAGATAAATTCCGCCGAGGCGATGTCTATTTTTAGGTGACAATCTGGACTATTTTAGATGAGAGTCCAGTACGATTGATTTATTTTCATTCAGTTACGACGAATATCCTCGACAAAAATTGGACGTTCAATGTTGACCATTAACATGATCGCGCTAATCTTGTGCCTGCAAGCTTTAGTATTACCAAGCCACCTTCATCTTTACCGTTAAGTCACCTTAGTTGCTCATTATAAGTAGCTACTATATTAGAGCTATTTATACAGTATTTCTATCTCGCTCTATGTTACTTTTTTGCACCTAGGCTCCAGATATTTTACAACATGATAGATTAATGGTCATATACTTGCGTCAACAGTAAAACTCTAATAGTGAGTGCGCGACTGCTTAGCAGCTTGTGCGACTCAACACTCAAATATCAATCCCTCCTGAGACATCATCTGCTTAACAGAATCGCGCTGGAGCATAGTTTGTATGTGACGGCGTAGGTTTGGCCAATCTTGTGCCCGACTGCCATAACGGCTACTCCAGTAAGCCACCATAAACAAATGAAAGTCGGCACCACTTAATCTGTCGCCTAAAAGCCATGGTCCCCTACTCGCCAAATCATCGTCTAGCATGCGCCAGCAGCGGCTTAGTTCCTGCGTTGCCTTATCCACAAAGGGGCTCAAATCGGTGTCGCCAGCGACGAAGTGTTCTGGGTGAGCCCAGCGATTGGCCGCTTCCTGCAACGTGTTCGACATCCAAGTGAGATATTGGTAGTAATGCCCTCGTTTTGGCGAGTCTAGTGCTGGAGCCAAACCGGCATGCGGATGCTGGTCAAGCAGGTACATTAGAATCGCTGCCGATTCATAAATGATATTACCTCGATGCGCTAATGTGGGGACCTTGCCGTTCGGATTGATTGCGAGGTACTCGGGGCTGCGTTGCATGCGTTTTGTTAAGTCGATCTCAATTAACTCGTAGGCCACACCCAATTCTTCAAGTACTGCATGTGTAGCCATGTTGGCGCCACCGCGATCCCAATAAAGCTGATAAATAATACGTCTCCCTTAATAACACTTTATTGTGCAATTGCCTGGTGTCTCTATAGTATCTATTGATACGATATGGTCGTAGTTTCCCGTTTCACAGAGTGTTAGAATTATCCCATGAATAACTTGTTTCCTGAAAAACCTATTCTTGTCTATCCAACACTGGCCGCCTCTATTGGCCTAGAAGAGGCGACGTTATTGTCTTTACTGGATGATATGACGCGCCATAAAGAAGGTATGTTAAGCCAAGGTATGCAATGGTATCACTTAAGTGAGAAGACGTTAAAAACCCAGATTAGTTTTTGGGACGCACGTGACATACAGCGTCTAAGTCAACGCTTACGCGACCTCGGTTTGATCCATGTGCGCTCCGCACCGTTTATGCAGTCGCTTGTCATAGACTTCGCCTTCAACCTCACTGGTGCAGGCGACAGCGCCCATGCGGCTGTGCCAAATCACAATAGAAGCCAAACTAATCAAAACATTAGAAGTCAGCCGACAGTTCGCCACAGTACTCCCGTCATGACGGGGAGTGGCGCCTCTATTATTGCCGCTAATTGGCAACCCGATAGCGAGACGCTGATCGGTCTTGGACAGCTCAATATACCTGAGCACTTTGCTCGCGATCAGGTGCCTGAATTTGTTAACTACTGGCGGGAGACTGGTGAGACACAGCGCTCATGGGGCAGTAAATTCATACAGCACAGCAAACGCCAATGGATCTTCCACACCACTCAAATGGCGCGTCAAAATCGTGCAACTACCCTGCCTGCGGGCTGGCAGCCAAGTAGTGACCTTCAAATACAAATTGCCAACGAGGGAATACCCACCACGTTTAGCGATAAGGTGTTAAATAAATTTAGGCTCTACCATCAAAAATCTGAGACTACTCAACTCAATTGGGATATGCCTTTTTTCTCTTGGGTAAAAGATGAGTGGCAAAAACAAGACACCCCCTTTATCGAGACAAAAAAAAGCACCTCGATGACAGGCAACTGGCGCCCTAATCAGCATACCCTCGACTACCTCAATATTAGCTATGGTATTGATGCGGGTTTTATTGCAGATTCTGTGCCTGAGTTTATTCATAAGTGGACTGAGAAGAAAGCCATCTACTCCGAGTGGGGTAAAGTGTTTGCCGAGCATGTCATCGAGCAGTGGCGCTTTGTGCAGGCGGGCGTTAGTCGCAACCCTATCAGTAGACCGATTGATAGAGCATGGCAGCCATCGGATGATTGTCTAGAAATTTTGAGTCATCAATCTGAGATAGATCTTAATTTTATTCACGCGCAACTCCCTGAGTTTATTTTATATTGGACTAATCGCGGAGAAGCTCGCCACAGCTGGGACAATATTTTTTTACAACATATTAAGCGACAATGGGCAGCGATTCATGCGGGCAGCGCCGCCGCTAAGACAGGTAACAATAATGAAAGACAGCAAAACACTTCTGGATCGGGTCGCACAAAAGATCGCACCATCGCCCAACAGCTTAACGACACCAGCTGGGCTTCTTGACGATAAAGATAGTCATGTGGGATCGAAAAATAACGATTATTTTTTCGATCAAAAAGCGCACAAAAGCACTGCAGAAAAAGCTGCGCTGGTCGAGGCCATTAACGAGTGCTTCGAACTACTCCGTATCAATTATCAGCA
>JBLIME010000029.1:0-16657 GCA_047638515.1 Pseudohongiellaceae bacterium | reverse complement strand
AAGAGGCTTTCTGAGGATTGACGACTTGCTCAAAGATGAGACATCGCAGCGCAAAATTGAGTCAAGACTAAGATCGATAGCTTGTAAGTGATCGCTGCTGTGTCTACTCAAAGAGGTGCGTCTGGTGACAAGACTGTCGAAATGTTGTGTCGCACTAGCTTACCAGTGATGCCTGGCCTCATTCTCAAAAGACAAGAGCGATAGCCGTCACATTCCAGTTGTCCTTTATGTCTACGAGCCTATTGGTGCATATGCTTGGGATCTTGGCTCATAAGCTTGCACCATAACCGTTGCCCACCTATTGCCTAGAACAATTACCTGGAACTATTGCCTGGAACTGTGACTTATAACCGTGAACTATTCATTGGCGACACCGTGAGGAACATGGGCTGTCGCGACATGGTCGCGCGCCGAGTCGCAATGCAGTGGCTGATCGTCAAAGAATACATCGGCACCGTAGGCTTTCAAAAATTTACCCTTTGGAAGACCACCTAAAAATAACGATTCATCAATCCGCACATTCCAGGCTCTCAGGGTACGAATAACCCGCTCGTGAGCAGGCGCAGAACGCGCAGTTACTAGCGCTGTGCGTATTGGGCAGGCATCTCCATCAAACTGAGCTTGCAGGCTTTGTAGTGCAGACAAAAAAGCTTTAAAAGGACCGCCAGTTAAGGGTGTTTTTGCAGAAGCTCGTTCATTTTGAGTGAAAGCCTCTAAGCCCTGCTCTTTATATATACGCTCGGACTCATCAGAAAATAAAACGGCGTCGCCATCAAAAGCAAAGCGCAACTGCTCGTCTTCGTTGCCATTGCGTGATGGCAGCAAGGTCGCGGCAGCGATGCCTTGCTTGAGTGCACCCTGAACATCCTCCGCATCAAGGGATAAAAATAAGTCACACGCAAAAGCCTCGATATATCGATAAGGACTTTCACCGCTACTAAAAGCAGCGCGCGTAATATTCAAGTCATATTCTTGTATCGAGTTAAAAATACGCAAACCCGTGTCGGCACTATTACGTGACATCAATACAATCTCGACTCTATCTCTACCCAAGCGCTGGTTAAGATTCAACAGCTTTTTAACCAGTATAAAAGCATCGCCAGGTTTTAATACCTGGCTTTCACGCTCTATTTGATATTTAGAATAGGCGGCTAAGCCTTTGTCCATATACACCTTATGACTATCGGTTAAATCGAACAGTGCGCGCGATGATATCGCTATGACTAATTTTTTCTCGCTGTGCATGGGCATAGTATCTGTCAGGGTGATTGTCAAAAGGCCTTTGCAACAATGAGATTCTCTTCTCAAGTAAAGCAAAGACAGATGTCAAAGGGGCTTGTAAAGAGTCGATGCCCGAATTGGTAAGCAGACGGTTGCCCTTATTATCAATCAGTATGTAGGCAAAACATCATAGCTGCAAAGGTCTCTTTATCAGGTCTATTCATGGATAGTCTCAGGGAATCAATACTACGGAGCCAGTGGTGACGCCACTTTCCAGAGCATCATGGGCAGACTTGGCATCGTTTAAGGCAAACTCATGGTTGACGTTAATTGTTATCTCGCCATTTAATACTCGCTTAAATAATGCATCCGCTAACTCTTGTTGTTCCTCGGGGTCGGAGACATAGTGGATTAAAGTCGGTCGCGTTATAAATAGCGAACCTTTCTGAGCCAGTAATAAGGGTGCAAAGGCAGGTACAGCTCCCGATGCGTTACCAAAGCTCGCCAACAATCCTCTGGGTTTTAGCGAATTAATTGACATCTCAAAAGTATCTTTGCCCACTGAGTCGTAAACAACATCAACACCGCGACCCGCTGTTAAAGTCTTTACCACCGCAGGCACATCGTCTTCGCGATACAAGATAACCTCGTCGCATCCCTGTGATTTGGCCAGCGCTACCTTCTCAGGCCGACCCACCGTACCAATAACATGTGCGCCGATAGTCTTTGCCCACTGGGTCAAAATAGAACCTACGCCGCCGGCGGCTGCATGAATCAATACGCTATGGTGAGCTTGTAATGGGAAAGTTTTTAACAACAAATAGGCTGCTGTTAAGCCTTTTAAAGTCATTGCGGCGGCAATTTTAGTATCGATACCCTCGGGGATAGCAATCAGCGACTGCTCTGGAACAACATGAGCCTCGGAGTACGCACCTAAACTCGCTGATGCATACACCACTCTATCGCCTACTTTGACGCGCGTGACATCGGCGCCGACAGCCTCGACGACACCCGCAGCTTCAGTGCCTAATCCCGAGGGCAACTCAACTGGATAAAGCCCCGTGCGTTGATAGGTATCAATAAAGTTGACTCCGATAACCTGGTGCCGTACTAAAACTTGACCTCTTTCTAAGGCGGGCAATGTTCGGATCTCGAAGCTGAGCACCTCAGAGCCACCTATTCGATCAAACCGAATACTACTTACGTCCGTCATATATACCTCTAAACATCTATTTATTCATGCTTAATTTTTAAGTATGTTACTTAAACCACTGTCATTAGTTACTGTGTATTTTAATAACTCATCAAATCTGCGAACCTTTGACGATATGGGAATACACCGAAGCCACCACCCGTATGCACGAAAACTATATTTTCTAAATCTTCAAGTTGGCCGGTTTTAATCATCTGTATTAAGCCATGAAACGCTTTACCTGTATAGACAGGATCAAAGACAATTCCCTCGAGCTGTGCGACCTTAATAATAGTCTCCAAAACTGCATCAGATACAATGCCATAACCCGCTCCCACATAGCCATCATTGGTCCGAATTCTCGCAGTGGCTCTAGAGAATGGATCGCTTCTAGTCGCTGGCAGACATTCTGATGGGACCTGAGATAGGGCGTTGGTAAAACGGTCTTGATATAAACTGACGAACTCACTGATGTCAGCCGCCACTTTTCGGCTAAAATACGTAGCGTCGTCACATACAGCCAGACCCAGTACATTACAGCCAAAATCATAGAGTTCTGCGCCAACTGTCAAGCCAGCTTGTGTGCCACCTGAGCCGGTTGCTGTGACGATTAAATTTGGCGTTATATTGTGCTTTTCAAAATCGCTGGCTAGCTCTTCACAGGCCGCAATGTAGCCCCACAGACCGATACCATCACTGGCACCCGTTGGAATAATGTAGGGGTCATATCCCCGTTGACGATAACGCTGGGCTGTTGAACAGAGTATTTTTTTGAGATTTTGTTGATAATAGTGCTCCTCGTAATAATCCACCTTAGCACCGGCTAGATGGTCTAGTAGTAAATTAGCATCGAGATCGACCTGTTTGCTATCGGCAGGCAAGCCACGTAGCACTAAATGAACCGGAACACCCAGCTGAGCGCCGACGAAGGCTGTCGCGCGGGCGTGGTTAGATTGAAGACCGCCACAAGTAATGAATACATTTTTATGTCGGGCTTGGGCATGAGCTGCGATGAACTCTAACTTGCGAACCTTGTTACCGCTTAATAGACAGCCGGTTAAATCATCGCGTTTCAACCAAATGTTCGGACCTCCTAGCTGCTTCGATAAGCGCTCAAGTTTATGTAAAGGCGTGGGTAGCGAAGCGAGGTTTAACCTAGCGGGCCAATCAATAAGACGCGTATCTATTGTCATCTTCTGACTCTTGTCTGTGTTGGGCATTAGTAGCAGAGCATACAACATTATATACACGCGCAGACGGTACGTCATATCGGCAAAACTGGTCCGATTATCTCAGTAGGTAAGTTGAGAAGTCATTCGACGAAATGACGGCGAAAGCGCGCCTGCAGCACGATGGTAACGCCAACTAAAAAATTAGGCTCTAATAGCATTAGCGGATTGACTCGCGAGGAGCCAGGGTAGATGAAAAAAACCGCGATGAACTCGAAGTTCGTCGCGGTTTTTTTCGGGATCTTTAAATCGTTCAAGAAAATTAATTAACTAGTTAGTTAGATAGCCTTGATGGTTCCTTTGGGCAGTACAGCGTGTAACGAGACTTTTTGCAGCTTTAATTCAACATTGTTAGCTACTTCAATCACCATATAATTCTCATCGACCTTGAGTACTTTGCCTAAAATTCCGCCATTAGTGACTATTTCGTCACCTTTACTAACATTCGCGATGATTGCTTGGTGTTCTTTTTGGCGCTTGCGTTGTGGACGAATAATCATGAAATACATCAGAACAAACATACCGCCAATCAGTAGTATGCTGGTAAGGCCGTCGCCACCAGGTGCGCCTATTTGTGCGTGTGCGTTGGGAATAAAAAAAGACATGGAAACCCTTTTATAATTTAGTTATGGAGCGTTAAGTTAGATGCAGTTTAGATAATAAATAAATAACAGCGCAGTTAAGACGCTACTTTAACGCCTTTAAGGTTTGCTATCAATCATTTAGCGTCGAGTGAATCGCGCATACGCTAGATGCTATCAAGCCCCGTAACTCGTGCGCTTACAATATAGACAAGAGAGAACAAGTACTTATCAATATAGACTACAATAAGCTTTAAGTCCCCCCTACAGAATACTGTTTTTAAATAACTCCAGCACCCAGACAACTAAACGTCTTATATCTTTTCATCTAAGAAGGCTAACAGATCATCGTGATGTGTTTTCGTTTTGAAAGAGTCCATAACACCGACTAAACACGACTCTTTATCGATGATAAACGTGGTGCGTACTATGCCCATAAATTCTTTACCCATAAACTTTTTAAGAGCCCAAACACCATAGTTATCCGCCAGTGCATGATCCTCATCCGACAGCAGATCAAAGTTGAGGTCGTGTTTATCAATAAATTTTTGCAAGCGCCCAACAGGATCCGGGCTCACTCCGAAGACCACCGTGTCGCGCTGGGCTAACTCTTTTTGACTATCGCGAATACCGCAGGCTTGAGTGGTGCAACCCGGTGTCATGGCCTTTGGATAAAAATAGATCACCACATTTTTTTTTCCCGCGTAATCGTTAAGATTAACTTGCTCACCACGTTGGTTGTGAAGACTAAACGTAGGTGCTTTATTACCGATCGTTGGATGTGCCATAGAATCATAACCTCATGTGTATATTTAAGTGTCGAGTGAACCGCTAGAGTCTGTTATTGAAGCGATAGACCGGAAGGGTGAAGTCGACGGATTACTACAGAAGCGAGTACCTATAAAAAACGCGAGCTTAACTCGCGTTTTTTATAGGCTTAATACTTTATGCGGTACTAGTCGCCTAAAGATCAACCCCTAAGGCAGAAGGTGAGCCACAGCATCGCGCTCTTCAGCGAGTTCTTGCTCAGTAGCTGCCATTTTACTACGGGAAAAATCGTTAATTTCTAGTCCTTGAACAATCTCCCAGTCACCATTTTTACAAATACACGGGAACGAATAAACTAAACCTTTTTGGATACCATAACTGCCGTCACTATGCACACCCATGCTAGTCCAGTTGCCCTCGGTAGTTCCAGTGACCCAAGTACGCATATGATCGATAGCCGCGTTCGCTGCTGATGCTGCAGAAGATGCGCCGCGTGCATCAATAATAGCGGCGCCACGTTTTTGCACAGTTGGGATAAAATCATTTTCATACCAAGCTTGGTCGATCATATCCATCGCTGGCTTGCCGTTAACGAGCGCATTATGAATATCTGGATATTGAGTTGCTGAATGGTTTCCCCAAATAAGTAGGTTGGTAATATCGTTGATGCTAGTGTGCGTTTTTTGAGCCAATTGGGTCATTGCTCGGTTATGATCTAGACGTGTCATTGCTGTAAAATTACGTGGATCAATATCGGGCGCGTTGCGCTGAGTAATAACGGCATTGGTATTAGCAGGATTGCCAACAACCAGCACCTTAATGTTGCGTGCCGCAACCGCGTTAATTGCCTTACCCTGAACACTAAAAATTGCTGCATTTGCCTCTAATAAATCTTTGCGTTCCATACCTGGGCCGCGAGGGCGTGCACCGACTAATAGGGCATAATCTGCATCTTTAAATGCAACATTAGCATCGTCGGTTTGCACGATGCCAGCTAACAGTGGAAAAGCGCAGTCGTCTAGCTCCATCGCCACTCCTTTAAGCGCATTTAAAGCCGGGGTAATCTCAAGTAGTTGAAGGATAACTGGCTGATCTTCACCTAACATTTGACCCGCAGCGATGCGGAACAATAAAGAATAACTAATTTGGCCAGCCGCGCCAGTTATGGCAACTCGTACAGGTGCTTTCACGTTGTCTCTCCAGATAATGTAATGAGAAGGCTCTATCCATACCCAATATGTTTGAGGTGTAAAGAGTAAAGCCCTATAAAAGAATGGTCATTGTTATTAGTTTTAGTGATGTGGGAATCTAAAAAATGCGCATTATAGCGTTTTTTACAGTAATTTCATCTCATTTAACCCATAAAACCTAAGATATATCCGTTTCATAACGAGTTTTAAGCGATTGATACAACTTAGCACTAAATTGGGCATCGCTAACATCTAGCTCAGCAACCAGCTCTACCAAATGTTCGTTATCTTCGCGACCAGCCCATATTTTTTTATAAGTACCTTCTTTATAACCGTGATCTTGACGGAAAAAATTCAATACATTTTTACCCACATAGCCCGAGTAAAGGTCTTCAAATGTCATCTCCATACCTTTAAGCAGCTGCACAAACAGACTCACAGAAAAATCTTTCTTGTGTAAAGTATGTATCGTAAAGGTCTCCAAAGCAGTTTTAAAATCTTCGGGGCCATCGTCGTTAAGTGCATCTGTCAACTGCTCTGCTATCGATTCTATCGAGGTTTGATTGACCAGTAAAATGCTCAAGCCAAAATGAAAAATATCAATTAATTCAAGCTTAACTTGTTCAACATCGGGCTTTTGATGCTTCCACCACTTCCAGCCATAGTGGTCCATTAGTTCTGCCGACTCGATCCATATGGCTCGATACCACTCGAAGCCCTGCTCACGCCATTCAATATGCACTCTTGCATTCATTGCATTTTGAAGCTCTAGCATCACTTTTAATTGATTTTGCACCTAACTTGCCTCCTTGACTCTTATTAAAAGTTATTAATTTACCTTTGAACGATCATAGCATTGCTACATGGAACGGCACTAGATCAGATCTTGAGATATTAAAATATTTATACGGTCACTTTAATGACATAAATATCGAGTAGTGTGTTTAATCATCTTTATAGTCTTGGACTTTACGCGATGAAATTATTGCAAACTATCCATAACATCGACCTACAAACGTTTCACTGGTGCTTACGGCGTAAATATTGGGAACCCAGCATCAAAATATATCGCTTAGTTTCTGCTAGTGCCGACGGTCATTTATACCTACTAATAAACGCAATGTTTATTATTTTTGAGCATTGGCTAGCGTTGCAGGTCTTCGTACTCGGCTTGTTTATCGAGCGTTTTTCGTACTTTATTTTAAAAAACAAGCTAAGACGTAGTCGTCCGCAGCAGACAATTCCTGGCTTTTTCAGTGTGATCGAAGCCAATGATCAGTTTAGCTTTCCCTCTGGTCACACTTCAGCGGCTTTTCTAGCGACGGGCTTGTTGGCGACCTTCTTTCCCTTAGCGTTAATCCCACTATTGATATGGGCTATTAATGTGGGTATTTCTAGGATCATACTGGGCGTTCACTTCCCTTCTGACTGCCTAGCCGGCGCCGCCCTTGGCTTTAGCATTAGCCAATATAGCTTATACCTCCTAGCGTGACCAACGCGAAATCACGACCAGCTTTTTTTAATAATGTCGATTTATTTTTGTGACCAATGTTGACATAAACGTTTGCATAAAGACTCAACATAAACATCGGGAGATTGCGTTATTGTGAAAATTTTATACGGTGTACAGGCAACAGGAAATGGTCATATCACCCGTGCGCGAGCCATGAATAAAGCCTTTCAAGATGAACAGCTAGATGTAGATTTTTTATTTAGCGGGCGTGCACGGCCAGACATGTTTGATATGGAAGAATTTGGGGATTTTAAATGCTATCAGGGCTTAACGTTCGTGACGCATAGGGGCACAGTAATGCCCTTAGCGTCCTTTAAAAACACAAATTTCAGGCAACTTTATCGAGATATACGTGCCATCAATCTTAGTCAATATGATTTAATCGTAACGGACTTTGAGCCTATTAGTGCTTGGGCTGGACGAGCGCAGCACAAAAAAACTATCGCTATTGGTCATCAGTATGCCTTCAAACACGGTATCCCCAAAGTGGGTGACGGCTTAATAGCCCGGTTCTTTATGCAACATTTTGCGCCTGCCGAGATCACTCTTGGCCTGCATTGGCATCACTTTGATCAATTAATATTGCCACCAATCGCACAAACCTACACCGAGGCTGTTGAAACCATCGACAACAAAATCATTGTCTACTTAGGCTTTGAGAATTTTGAAGATATTGTGAGCTTAATCGCACCTTTCAAACAATATAGTTTCTATGTTTATGGTGATTTTTCTGAGAATATGATCGATAGCAGCAGAAATTTGCGGCATATCAAGCTGTGTCCACTAAGTCGGGACGCCTTTAAAAAAGACTTAGCAAGCTCTAATGGCGTTATTAGTAATGCTGGATTTGAACTCAGCAGTGAAGCGATTCATCTGGGTAAAAAAATTCTTGTGAAGCCTTTAACAGGGCAGATGGAGCAGAGTTCCAACGCAAAGGCTCTCACGCAACTGAACCTAGGCACAAGTATGCAGCACTTAGATCCAATGGTATTAGAACATTGGCTTAGCCATTTTAAAGGCAAACGTATTATCTACCCAGATGTTGCCGCCGCTGTCGTAAACTGGATCGTTAGTGATCGCGAAGCTTGTCCCGTGCAAAGCCTTCAATCTTTGGCTAACTCACTGTGGGACAAGGTTGAACTAGTCGATATTTAATTGTCTAGCCATAACTTAACTGTCTACCTAGCACTGACCTATAAGTGCCTAATTTTGTTAAGATCAAGTGCACAGGGTTATCGCCACCAAGCCTAACGATTTAGGGCATCATCTCAATATCGAAATTAATCATTCTACTCAATGATTCTTCTATCGTCGCTACATCCATCGGTCTGCCGTATAAATATCCTTGAACTTCTGAGCAACCATTGACCAACAAAAAATTCATTTGACCTACCTCTTCGACCCCTTCTGCAAGCACTTTAAGTTTCAAACTCTTGGATAGCGCGATCACGGCTTGAACAATTTGTGCATCGTCTTCATCTTTTAGAATATCTTGCACAAATGACTTATCAATTTTTAGCTTATCGACCGGTAAGCGCTTCAAGTACTCGAGTGATGAATACCCAGTCCCAAAGTCATCAATAGCAATACTGATACCTAGCTTGCCAAGCTTCTCTAATAAGCATATTGCTTTTTTAGGATTCTTCATGATGCTACTTTCTGTTACCTCAAAAGTTAACCATTGGGGACGGAAATCATTATCTTGCAAGCTGTTTGATACTTCACTATAAAAGTTATCCTCATCTAACTGGCGCGTCGACAAATTTAAGCTTAGCTTGCCCACATCGAGCCCTTGCTGACGCCATTTTTTAAACAGTCTCAGTGAGTAGACCAAAACGAAGCGATCTATTTGCACAATCAAGCCTATTTCTTCGGCAATGTCTATAAATTCGCAAGGTAAAAGCAAGCCTTGCTCTGGATGCTGCCAGCGCACCAGTGCCTCGAAGCCAATAAGTTTTCTCAATTCAACGTCATATTGAGGCTGATAATGTACAACAAACTCTTCATTCACGATGGCTTTACGCAGTGCTGATCCGATTTGAATCCGTTTAATCGCCCTATCAGTCATTTCTTGAGCGTAAAACTGAAAACTGTTTTTACCGGCTTCTTTCGCATGGTACATAGCAGCATCGGCATTCTTAATTAACTCTTCGGAGCTAGCACCATCGTTTGGATATACACTCACACCGATGCTTGCGGTCACATACAGCTGGTGCCCGTCAATATCTATGGCACTTTGCAACATATCATAAATAGAACTAGTCATTGCCGTCATCTGATTAACGTTTTTAAACGCACCAAGGATCATGACAAACTCATCACCACCGATTCTTGCAATCGTATCCATCTCTCTAAATTTGGCTCTTAATAACTGCGATACTTTGATGAGTACCTTGTCGCCAACGACATGGCCAAAGGAGTCGTTGATCATTTTAAAATTATCTAAATCAAAAAAAAGTATCGCTACCAAGCTCCGCTCGCGTGACGCCTGTAAAATAGCTTGGTCTAATCTGTCAATCAATAGTGTACGATTGGGCAGATTAGTTAGCGCGTCGTGATAAGCCTGATGCTCGAGCACAGCTTCTATTTCTTTACGCTTTGAAATTTCAAAAGAGAGAGAGACATTTTTTGCAACTGCGTAAGCAAATTCTTGTTCGTCGGGAGTCCAGTTTCTTGGGTCGCCAATATGCTCATGACAGACGACACCCATGCACTGACCTTGGTAAAAAATAGGGACGTCGAGCATTGAAGTGATGTTATTTGGTGCTAAATAAACCTCATTAAGCTCGGCAGTTATTGGGTCAATACTGGCATTATCAATAGCGAGCGAACACCCTGAATCAACTGCATCAAAGTATGTGGGGAAGTCTACTCTGTGTAGAGTGGCACTAACATTTTGTTGACCACTTCCTAGAACATAGATCGTTTGACGAACAATATCTGTGTGATCGTTATTGTATAACCAGATACCGACTTGTTTGATGCCGAGAGTTTCTGCAGATATCTTGGCCGCGTATCCGAACTCATCGTCAAGGCACTCAAAGTTACCTCTTGATAATTCAACTAGTGCCTCTTGATAAGTTTCAACTTTTTGTAGTCGCTCGATTTCTAACTGCTCTTTACTCTCAATAAGTTGAGTACGCGACAAAATTTCTTTATTCTTTCTTGACAAGGTCCATACAAAGCTGACCAGTATTAATATTATAGTGAAGATCAACGCTACACAAAGACTCACAATTATAGTTCTAAAGCGCTCATACCAGGAGGTCGGTTTATTTAATATGTTGGCAACGGATTTAATCTGTTCAGGTAATGTAAGTTTATATTTTTCGAGAAGCTGATAATCAAAAACATAGCTGTTGATAGGATCTATTATTGTCGTTAAAGTGGATATAGATTGGCCTGCAAAATACGCCTGTGCTAACTGACCTGCCTGCTGACCCTGCTTATCTCCATCGGTGACGTGTCCACCGAGTATACCGTCACTCAAAAAAGCATCTTCCATACTAATAATGATAAATTTTTTCAAAGCGATGATTTTCTTGAGCACCTCTGAAAGTTCAACACTCCTATCTTCAGCTGAAATCATACCGTCGATTGTCGTTAATATGAGGTATTTTTCACTGCGCTGTTTAAGCTCAGTGAGCATAGGCTCCAAGTACTTTTCTTCAATAAATTTAACCTTCATCTTTGGTCTAGTCTTTAGTACTTTTTGAAGTTCTCGTTTAATCGAATCATAGGTGGCTGAGGCATCACTAATAACTAATACATCTCTGACATTTTCGTCCAGAATACTCAGTAAATCGATGTTTGATGCGATGTCTTTTTTTTCAACAACACCAACAAACTTTTTTGCATCAAGCGCATTGGCCATTTCATAATTATTAACTCCAGAAAAAATAACAGGTGCAGACTGTAAGTAATCGGGCAGATAGCTTGCAGCAAAATTTAGGGCGGCGTCATCTGTGACATAGATAAGGGACGGCGAAAAATTTTCGTACTTTGACTCTAAGTACGAACTAAACATCTGTTTATAAGACTCATCATAATTTAAACGTTTAATGTCAAGATGCTCTGTACTGAAAACAAACGAGCCCAACTCACTGTCATTTAAAGTCGCCACAAAGCCGTCGTGTTGTAATTTAGTCCAGGGGTAATGTTGACTGTAAGAATGAATAATTAATATTTGCTGGGAGTCTTTTGCCATCGAACTGGGCACAACGCAAAAGAATAATGCTACATAAAAAATAAAATAGACGGTTAAACTTAAGCTTATATTACTTGTGCCTGTTAACTTATCAATAGAAATATGCATACACCTTGTAATATTCAATTAAGAGCATTTAAGAATTTTTTTGTTTATTTGACCAGCTTTAATAATAACTATTCAAAGAGCCTAACTATCACCATGATGAGGAATTTTTAAGTGCTCAGTAGAATTAAAAACATTGGACCCTAGTCAACATTTACTGTCAGATTTTGTATGCGTACATAGGTAGCATATCAATGAGGCTGTTAGTTTATCATCATCATATTTAAGTTTAGAGGCCATAAGATGCATCGATAATCTAAAGATAATATAATTAATTCTATCACTTTATTTTTTTGGCCTAAACTCGATAGTGTTTCCGCTGAGATGGTGTGTGCAGAGGTGTAGTTGAACGATTTTAGGCGTTGTCTAATTGCTTAAAAAACACTTAGGAATCGCGACACTGGGATCCGATAACTGAAAACTGACTTATCGATTCATTTTATATTTACACCCGACGTTTTATCACAGCGATAGCTTACACTATAAAATCTTAGCCTCGGAATTAAAGGCTTCTGCTTGGGGGAATAATTGATAGAAATTACGCGTAGTAATTTGAGCTAACTCTTCAAAGCTTATACCTTTCAGCTCTGCGACATACTCTGCCACCTCGCGCACGTATTGCGGCTCGTTGGGTCTGCCTCTGTGGGGAACCGGGGCTAAATATGGAGAGTCAGTCTCTACAAGCAGGCGGTCTAGAGGAATTTGTTTGGCGACATCGCGAAGCTCACTTGCATTTTTAAAGGTAACAATGCCTGAAATAGAAATCATATAATTGAGATCAATGGCTTTTTTGGCCATATCCCAGTTTTCAGTGAAGCAGTGCAACACACCGGCATGTTGCTCGCTACCATAGTTTTTTATTAATGCAATGGTATCTTCGCGAGCATCGCGAGTGTGGACAATAACCGGTAGCTGCGCGCGTGCGGCTGCACGTAAATGGATAGAAAAACTTTCTTGCTGAAGGTCTTTATCGTCTTTACTGTAATAGTAATCGAGGCCACTCTCACCAAGCGCAACTACTTTTGGGTGCGCTGACCATTCAACCAAATCCTCTTCAGAAGCAAGGCCTGCTTTTACATCGAGAGGATGAACGCCCACCGAACAGACGACTGCATCAAACTTTTCGGCAATCCTGACCACCTCTTTGCGGTTATCGATACTAATACCTACGCACAGAAGCTGATGAATATCGCGGGCGAGTGCCGCTTCTACAGCGCCCTCTAAACCATTTTCGTATTTATCGAGATTTAATCTGTCGAGATGACAGTGGGAATCAACTAGCATATAAATTCTTTGACATTGTTTAATGACTGTTGGTAATGGTTGCTTGAAGAACCATCGTTAGAACAATTTCCTGACATTTTTTAAGCATCTATAGACCAGCCGCAAGGTGGTCTACATGGTGTGAGTTTGACGCTCAGACTCGACCATTCCTGCAAGGTAGGTTTCGATTTTATTGACCGCAATCGAATTATCATCGGCGAATTGAATGCCTACACCTGCAGAGCGGTTACCCTGGCCACCTTTTGGCGTCACCCAAACAACCTTACCGGCAACGGGGATTTTTTCGGCCTCATCCATTAAATTCAATAAAACAAAGACCTCGTCACCGATAATATAACTTTTATTAGTTGGAATAAATAACCCCCCGTTAATAACATACGGCATATAAGCTGCGTAAAGCACGGCTTTGTCTTTGATGGTTAAGGATAGTATACCGGCCCCACCTGCTGAAAAACTAGTCATTGAACTCTCCATAGTCAATTTTCCATACGCGTAGTTTTGCTGAATCTATACGCAATCAAACTTAGCTGTAAGGCCCAGCATCTAACATTAAATTAATCTTTATTGCCATTGCTGAGTATAGCGCACCAATCCATTAATAACTCTTCTAAAAGTAGCTGTTTATTGGGGTTAGCCCCTTTAAGTAATTGCTTTTTTAACAAAAACAGCTTGTCCATAAATTTATGCAGCCACTGCATATTTAGATGATCACATTGTTTTTGCAATTGCGTCATGCTCTCGATGAAGCCATAAGCTGAATTACTTAGATGCAGCTTTTTTTTGTAGGGCTGGGTGACAAGTTTTTGTAGCAACTGCAGCCACCACTCGACGATTTCATTTAACTCAATATCGAGCCAAAGCTTAGCAATGTTGATATCGACATGCTGTGTCGACGCTTGCCGCGAGAGCTGCAGTGATAAAAGCCCGTCGTAAAAATTTTGTAAGCGCTCGGTGGTGTCGCTATTGTCCAACAATGATTTAGCCACGAGTGGCGCCTGCCCTGCCAAATCTAACACGCCTAAAAGCGTACTATTGTTCTCTGTACCGTTTTCTGTGGGGTTCTCTGAAAAGCTCGCTGTGTGACCTGCAGCTTTTATATCGCGTCCAAAACCGAGATCTTCTAGCCATTTAATAACAAGGCGACGATCGGGAGTGGGCAGTGACAATAACTGGCAGCGGCTGCGGATTGTTGCGATTACACCGCTAAAAACATGTGAATAGAGTATAAAGAAAGTGTCTCCAGACGGCTCCTCTAAATTTTTTAATAAAGCATTAGCGGCATTACTATTCAGCTGCTCAACAGGCCCAAGAATAATCAATTTTCGCCCACCTTGTTGAGCCGTATTTGATATTCGGCTCGATAAGTGGCGTATCTGATCAACCTTAATTAACTTAGCGCCATCCTCTGGAATAATAAGGCTTTTATCAGGGTGGTTACCCACAAGATTGAGCTGGCACGATCGACACTGCCCACAGGCTAAGTTAGACCTGGGTGAGGCACACAATAAGAAATCAGCTATAACGTTAGCGTAATGCCATTTACCAATACCTTTTTGGCCCGTTAATAATAGTGCATGGGGTAGTCTTGCTTGCTCATACTGCTCAATAAAATGCTGCCAGAGAGGTTGCTGCCAAGGATATGGAAGCGGCAAATGCGATCCAGCGGTTGCTGCAGAGCTCATAGATAATTAACTAATTCGATGGTGGTGGATTATTGCTGGGTTTATCGCAACGACAAGCCCAACAGCTCTGAAACACACAGCCATTGGGCTCGCCACAGGCACACAACCAATCCGCAGCTTTTGGTGCTGCTTGATAGTCATCAATAATTGCTCTAGCAAAGGCCACATCTGGGTATGCTACCCACAGCTCAGGCCATGCATCAATTGATGCAATCTCACCGATGCCGCCAGCCGAGAACTCATTGCGTATGGTCGCAGATACGTGAGACGCGGCAAGAAGATTCTGCACATTAGTCACAGCGAGTAGAGTTTGGTCTGTATAAATTTTTTGCATAGTCACTTTACTTGTACTCAACCGAGATAACAGTCTAACCTTGAATATAACGCCCCTCGGGGATATCTAATCTTGCAGCGACAGCCGCCGTCGCAATAATACTAATCACATCTGGCTCGTGGGTAATATTCAAACCGCCCTTAACCGCATTAACTTTAACACTGCCGAAGGGTATTTGTTTAGCAACAAGGTCTTTATCGACCTTCTCAGGGTATTGAACACCAACTGTCACCTCGACCATCATTGATTCTCTATCGATACCCATCGAGCGAAACAAGGTAATAGAGCTGTGATGCAGAGCATCTTGCACCGCACGGATTGCCGCTTTAGTATAGTCTTCACCATACAAATCGTTGCCGGTGCCCATTTCTAAAATAATACGTTGAATGGTCATAGTTATGACTCCCCTGCTAGGTCGTTATTTTCGGTGTCAATTAAATTGAGATAAACCACGACTGCAGCATTAGCCACCACTGTTACCTTCGTGCCACAATCTGCCAGAATATCTAGGCCACCCTCGACAACATTGACACTTGCCTGCCCATAGGGCAGTACTAACCTAACGGCCTCCGTATCGACTAGCTCGGGTTTAGCAACGCCAATCGACACCTCTATCTTCATTTTCTCTCTATCGAGTCCGAACGCCGGAGCTACGGTTAATGAATTGTGCCAAAGCGCATCTTTTAACGCCCTAATCGCTGCCTTAGTATAATCGGCTCCGTGAAGATCGGTACCCATACCAACCTCCATCACCATTCTTTTATAAGCCATAAATGCCTCTTAATCTAAATCAGTGTTATTTATTTATAACTTCAACATTGTGCGGTTATCTATCAAAATTATCTATCTATTATTTTTTTTACTAATGTATTACCCATTTTACTGCTTAAAGAAGATCAAAAAAAGTGGCTCCTTAGAGTAGGTCTTAAGCATCAAAATGCTTGGAGCCGTTGGTATGAACTATACAAAACTGTGACATTATTGAATACCTAATGAAAATCGCCACTGACTAAAAACACAATATCAAAAAAAGCACTTAACGAATGAAGAACAAAAAGAATTCCCTAGGCTAACTCGCAAAAAAAACTAAAAACCAACAAGCAGTCATTAAAAATCTTTGAAATACGGCGCGATGGCTTCCCCATCAACTCAGCTATTAAAAAAATTCAGATAAAACGTATAACGATTAATTGAACAATGAAAGAGTACTGGAGGGAGTTGGTAGTAAACTAAAATGGTGACGGCCGGATCGGTAGATTGGCACTATAAATGTAAAATTTTGAGAAGGCTTTTGGTATCTTGGGACGTGTGTTGCGTATGATTTTAGAGAACAGAGAAGAGAAGATTATTG
>JBLIME010000028.1:0-17337 GCA_047638515.1 Pseudohongiellaceae bacterium | reverse complement strand
AATCGTCGAGAGCTTTATCCATTGGAATACTTCGCGTCATTCCTGCAGCATCAGCGCCCTCGGCTAGTATCCACTTACCTTTGGCTTTAATACCGCACTCATTCAGCAAGGTTTTTAGACGAACACCTGTGTACTGGACGCAGTGAATCATCCCGTGGGTGTACTGACAGCCATTAAGCTGGGCACCGCGCCACTCCATACCACCGTTAGCCGCACACTCTAAAAAAAAGGTTTTAGTTTCAGGTGGAAAACGAACAATGTCTTCCATCGAAAACATAAGAGGCTGGTCTACTAAGCCGTTGATCATCAGTTGATGATCGCTAGCGGGAATTTCGGGTGCGCCACTGTGGTGTCGCTCAAAACACAAACCATTAGGAGTCAAAATGCCATCGAGTGCATGAATAGGGGTAAAGTTTATTGATGATTCTCGCGTCGCCGTTAACCACTCTACACTGCGACGCACCACTTCACTCTCATGGGGAGATGGCATACCGTAGGGGAACTTATCGACACTGTTACCGAGATACTGACTCCATTTCGGCAAGCTAATCGGTGCTTCAGCTGCAATTAGCGGCGCCGCAACAGTGCCCGCGGCAGCTAATCCCGTAAGACTCAATCCTGCTTTTAAAAAATTGCGACGATCTTTAACGTCTTTCTTTTCGGCGCGGTCTATTGAGAATTTACGGTAAGGCATTGGCTTTTTGAAATACATAGTGTTACCTTTTTATTTGTAATCTTTAATCGCTTTTAAAATTCTATTCGATCACTATAATAAAATAATAACATAATATATAATTATATATAGTATGTTATTACAAATAAAATTAATAATAATTAGTAAGAAATAGATTAGAAATATGTTAGAAATATCCAACACATTATTCCTACTTGCCGTGTCCGGATTTATTCTTGGTATACTTTTGGGCATTACTATAGTCCGCACTCGATTTTGTACAATGGGTGCCGTTGCAGATATTGTTTTATCGAATAATTATGGTCGCATGCGCTCGTGGCTATTAGCTATTGTCATTGGCATCATCGGTACACAGTTAGCGGTTATCTTCGAGGTGTTATCGATTGAGCAGACGCGTTATTTGCAACCTCAACTTTTTTGGCTAGCCGCTATTGTTGGGGGCTTATTATTTGGTTTTGGCATGGTCCTGTCTTGTGGATGTGGCTCACGCAATTTAGCCATGTGTGCCAGTGGTGATCTTCGCGCTCTAGTCTCGGTAATTATCCTAGGCATCGTTGCCTATATGACAATACGAGGCATATTTTCAATACCGCGAGATTGGTTTTATAGCACCGCGATGGTTGACTCTTCCGCTTGGATTGCAATACCCAGTATCGATGGCATAATATCAAAACTGTTATTTATCGACGATCAATTAGCACGACTCATTGCCATGATCGTGATCACCTTTCCCCTATTATGGTTTATATTTAAAGATCATGAATTTCGTCATACACCAAGACGCGTAATAGCCGGCATCTGTATCGGTCTGCTTATGGTAAGCGGATGGCTGTTAAGTGGCTGGATATTTAAAGACGAATTCGCAGACACGATTCCAGAGTCTTTGACCTTTGTAGAGCCGGTTGGCAACAGCCTGCTCTATCTTATGGTGTGGACTGGCTCATCGATTAATTTTGGTATTGCCACTATTGGCGGTCTTGTTGTGGGTAGCTTTATTACAGCCTTGTATCGCAAAGAATTTAATGTGCGTGGCTTTGAAGATTCAGCAGAAATGGGGCGTTATATCATTGGTGGTGCATTGATGGGCATGGGTGGTGCTCTTGCGGGGGGCTGTACTTTTGGCCAAGGTATCAGTGGTATATCAACGCTTAGTTTTATATCGATCTTAACGTTCGCGAGTATTGTTATTGGCGCTTTTGTTGGTCTGCATTATATTCAACAAGGATCGATCTCAAGCCTTATAAAAAACTTATGGCAAAAAGCCTTATAAAATTTTGTTGTTGAGCCGTTTCATACTTCTCACAATGGCCGCTTCCAAATAAAAACCATAATAGTCCCGTGAAGACATTCCAATAATAGGTTTATGTAACTGATCGCCACTCGAAGATAAAAACAATACGATGGGCGCAAACTCTGCACTATAGCGATTTACAAAACTATTGACGCCAATGGAAACACCATCAAAATCAATGATCGAATAATCTTGCAGACTGAGTTCGCGGACGACAGCAATATTATCGAAATCACCCGCTGCCATCATGGGTTCAAAAAAATCTTCTTTCACGAACTCACAAACCGAACAAGATGGCAAAGTCACCAGTAGCAGCAACAGCATATCTTGCTTTTTTGCGAGTGCTGCATCTATCTGCAAGTTATTGACTGGCACAATTGAAGACTGCGCTGCATAGCTTTGATATGTATAAACACACAATACAATAAAGGCTAAAAAAATAAATGAGCGGTTAATTAGTTGCATATTACACATTACTAAAACCCGGATTATCTGTAACATTTTTGAGTTTAGGCTGGTTCAGCTTTTTAATCTTGACTTGCTTTTCGTCTCTTAAATACTCGCTAACTACGTCCCAAATGGGCTTGCCTGACGACTGCGATCCCACTGTCGCCCAACCAGCCACCTTGTATTTTTTAGTGGCGTCTATAAGAGTGCCATCATCTAGCTGCATATTCGAGATACGGTAATTTATTTTTGCTAAGGGATCACAAACATAATCCATCCCACCAAGACGCACCATGTCCCCGCCTTGTTGATAATAGGGGTCAAGATTGAATAAGTTGTCGCAGACGTCTTCTAAAATAAGTTTGATTTCGGCGCCCGTCATTTCGCGAACATAGGTCTCGGGATAGGTGATGGCCGTTTGATCCATGACGTTTTCCATCGTAATCGCCTGTCCAGGTAGCACCGTAGTACCCCAACGAAAGCCAGGAGACAATGAAATTTGTGCATCGCCAACAGCTCGCTGAGCATCACAAATAACCTGATCAAAAGTGCCATTAAAATTACCTCGACGGTATAAAAGATCATCACAAATCGCGAGTTCCTCTGACAATGTTTCGATATAAGGCTGTCGCACAGACTCGATATAGCTGGCCATTTCTTTGTCTGCCTCTAATAAATTAGAGAAGACCGGCAGCAGTTTAAACTGATAGCCTTTAATTTTTCCATTTTGGATATTTAAATCCATCACACCTAAAAATTTGCCATTGGAACCCGCATTAGTCACTAAGGTTGTGCCACCTTCGTTCTTGACAGGAATTGCGCCAGGCACACCGTCATGGGTGTGCCCACCGAGAATAACATCAACACCCGAGACTATTGATGCCATCTTCAAATCGACATCCATGCCATTGTGCGAGAGCATAACAACAGCATCGGGCTTTTCGTTAGTACGAATGTCATTGACTAACTCTTGCATGTCATTATCGCGAATACCAAAGCTCCAGTTAGGAATAAAGCGCTGCGGATTAGCAATAGGCGTGTATGGAAAAGCCTGACCAATAACGGCTACACGCACACCATCCATTTCTTTAATGATATAGGGCTTAAAGGCATGACCCGTGTCAGCATCGTAAGCTTTAGCGTCATCGAAGAGTGCCTCTTCGGTTACACGTATATTTTGTGCAATAAACTCGGCATCGAGCTCCTCAACTAAATTGTGAATCTCTTCCTCTTGATAAGTAAATTCCCAGTGACCCGTCATCACGTCAACACCTAAAAGATTACAGGCGCCCACCATATCTCGACCACGTGTCCAGTAGGCGGTGCCACTACCCTGCCAAGTATCACCACCATCTAGCAATAGCGATCTTTCAATACCAACCTCTGAACGGAGTCGATCAATCAGTGTTTTTAGGTGCGCGAAACCGCCGACCTTGCCATATTTTAAAGCGGCCTCGGTAAAATTAATATAGGTAAATGCATGCTCTAAAGAAGGCTTAGACAAGGCAAATTTTTCAGTCAATGTACGCCCAACTAAGTGAGGTGCCTTACCAAAAGCTGCGCCATAACCTAAGTTAACGTTAGGCTCACGAAAATAAATAGGCTTCAACTGCGCATGGGTATCGGTAAAATGCAGGAGTCGCATATTGCCAAATTTAGGGATAGCATAGGGGTCTTGCTGAGTGGTCCCCGCTAGTGCTGAAACGGGGCCTGTAAACATGCCTGCACCCACAGCCATAGTTAATAGTTGATTAAATTCGCGACGATTAAGGTGCATAATTATATTTCTATTATTTTAATATGAATGTTTAGGTACCAAAAAATTAATATCAAAAAAATGATATCAAAGAGTGAAAACTTAAATAATTTAATATCAAATGAGACTTAGAAAGTCTAAAATAAAATGCACTTCTAACGTACCTAAGAATTAGTTAAGACGAAATCACAAACCGTCATGCTACACAAAAAATTAAAACACTTTTGCAAAATGACTCATTATAAAATCAAATAAAAATAATCTATCTTGGTATGCGTGACTGCCAAAGATTTGATTCAATCGACGCTTGCTTAATACTAGCGTTACCTTCGAACTCAGCTTTATTACACATCTTAATTGCCGATTCAAAGTCGCCCGATTGCAAAGAAGTGTTTGCTTTCTTGATAAGCTTAGCAGTTGTTGTCCACTCCATTTTGAGTTGTGCTGCAGCTTTGCGTGAAGTCTCTGCAGTGCCACAAGCGGCGATTGCCTCAGCCTCGAGACTTGAAGCAGATACACAGCCTACAGACAAAATAATTGTCGATAACAAGATTATGCTTTTTATTATTTTCATTTTACTACCTCAACACTGCTTGATTATTTGCGTGCACCGGGGCCATTAAGCTCAAGGCCGTTATTCATGTATGCTAAAAAGTATTCTAGATTACGATACTCTTCACCCTGCGAAGCAAAAGGTTTGGCACGCACATTCTTATTACAACCGCCAAAGCGTCGCTGAAGAGTACCTAACTCGCCCCATTTTGAACGGTAGACTGGAAAGTGTGAGGTGTGACCTAAGGCACCACTTAACTTATCAGCTCGAACACTGTTACCCGCATTGTACATATGGCAATCGGCACAAGAAAAGTTTAACTGGCCGCGCTTGGAGTAAAAAAACTCTTTGCCGTTTTCATAAGCAGTCATCGCCTTAGGGCTATCAGAGGGTATTGATACGGCAATTAAATTCCCTCGACCTTGCATAGCAATGTATGCCGACAACTGCGCAATTTTTCCTTTTTTATACTTTAATGGTTTTTCGCCATTAGCCGTAAGACAATTATTAATGTCTAACTCTAGGGTAACTACCATTTCTTTTTTAGCATCCCAATTCGGATATTTTCCTCGAATGGAACTGGTGTCACTACCGAAGCAACTAGAGTAGGTTTTTCCGTTGGCGAAAGGGGTCTGATAGAGCGTTTCACCTTCATCGATATCAAGCTCATAGGGAGGAAACTCTTCAATTTCTTGCCATTGTTCTCGTTGAGCTACATCGAGAGCATAAACACCATTAATATATTCTGCTGTTTCGATATTTGAAAAACGGTTGGTAAAAAAATTGGTAAAAGCGGCACGATCATCTTCAGGTGTTGCTGAAGTCGAGTGGCTAAAACCAAACGAGGTTATTACTGTCAGTACTATAGTACGTATCATCTTATTATTCTCCGTTGCTACAGACTAGTGAAATATACTGCTAGGTAAGGATGTATTAAGGATTTCTACAAACAGTCTTAATACATCAATGGTTAACTACTTTTTTTTCACCCTATTAATTTTTATTATTTATTCAACTTTTTATTTGA
This sequence comes from Pseudohongiellaceae bacterium, assembly GCA_047638515.1. Lineage (GTDB taxonomy): Bacteria > Pseudomonadota > Gammaproteobacteria > Pseudomonadales > Cellvibrionaceae > CANLBN01. The sequence continues at coordinate 11,569 of JBLIME010000028.1, read as the reverse complement.
ACAAAATTGACTTGATGCTTAATTTAAAATTTACTTGACTACAACGTCAGCATTTTCACTTTTACCGATATTATCTACCCAAGAAATATTTAAGGTGTCGCCTTTTTTCTTGCCACTTACAACAAGAGATGTGTATGGATTTTTAGAAATAGCAGGACCGTATTCAATGGTCATCAATACCTTCCCAGCGGATTTAACAGTAATCTCAGTAATGTGATTTGCAGGAATTTTCTTACCTGCTTTATCTTTACGAAGACCTGTCTCCATGGGGTGCTTCATCAGCGTTTTAACTTCAACAAATTCACCGCTTTGCTTTGCTTTTACTTTAATTCCAGCCATTTTGAATGTCCTCTACAATTATTTCTTCGAAAGTACAGATTGTTTTATCCGCCACAGCCGCCAATAGTAACCTTAACGTTTTTTCGTGCCGCGTATATATTGCCGTTAGATTCAACCAAAGCAACTACATTTGAAGTTTTACCCATCTTAATACGTGTAGACACATCGGCTTTAACGTCTTCACCTAGATTGAAAGCCGCCGTCATTGGCGTTGGATTATCTTCGACTAAAATGATGATGCGCTTAACATTTGGTAGTGAAGACTCAACACTAATTGGCACCACTGCGCCGTTTTCTGCAATATCGGGCGCCTTTAAAAAAATGTCTCCAGAATCTACAGGTAATACAGTGCCATCAAATAGTGCTGACATTACTTCATCCATCGAGCGCCCTGCAAACGCATCTTTTGGCCAGGCCGCAAATGCTCTTGGAGTAGCTAGTAGTTGAGCTACACCGGTCATACCAAGTGCTATTGCCACTGCCGAACCTTTTAATAAGGTACGTCTTTCGTTATTAATTGCTTGCATCGTTGCAGCTCCTATATCGGTTAAAGGGTAAGCAAATAAGTAGTTATTTTTTCTATTTCAGTATCGGTCAAAATACCATGACGGCCGAAAGGAGGCATTAGCGTATTTGGATTTTTGATGGTTGGATCGGCTATCTGTTGCGATAACTTAGATCTATCGGGATAACGCGCCTGCATGACAATCATAGGAGGCCCAGTGTTACCTGCAAGATCGCCACCTTCCATAGCATGGCACGCGAGACAGTTGCCTTTTTTGCGATCAAACGCCAACTGTTTACCCTCGGCTATATCGTCGGCGGTGCTGGCCATGCTGATCATACTGACCAACATAAATATCGCTACCGTGACGGATAAGGCTAAAAGTTTAATGGTGGGGCGTATTTTTATTAATAGTTTGTGCATTGAATTGACTCCAAGATTATTAATTATTGTTTTACTCTCTTGTCTAATTGCTATACTTTATATTTTTATATATTAAATACCCAATATGATTGACCGTCAAGCCGTACAACATTTATTTGCCGACATGGAACCTATCATTATGCAAGCGACATTAATTACTGACCTCTTCCATCAATCAATAATTTACTTCAAATACACCCTTGTATCTGTGGTTTTTGTAAGCCTAAGCCACGCTAGTTTGGCAGCCAAGCCCATATCGAAGCTGTATGTGGATTTAAACACTAAAGACTTGCAACAACTGCTCGAAAAACGCAACGATGTGGTTTTAATTGATGTGCGCATGGGCGAAGAAGTTACTCTTGAAGGTACCATTGATGCTGGATATCGTAATTACAACGTTAGTCGAGGTTGGCTTGAAACTCTGGTCGAAAATCTTGCTCTCGATAAAGAGACCCCGATTGTTATGCTATGTAATACCGCCACTCGCAGTCCATTTGCCGCACAAACAATGGTCGCAATGGGTTACAACTTGGTGTACAACTACAGTGATGGATTCTACGCTTGGCGCGATGCCGGCTTACCGATTCGTGTCGCCGATGAATACATAGGCTCTATGCTTTATCGCAAGCCGATAGAAGTTGCCGATGGCATATGGTCAGCCATTGGCGCCACCGCACCGCCAACCATGGAGAATTCCGGACATAACAATAACTTATCATTTATCATTACCAAAGCCGGAGTGGTGGTGGTTAATGCAGGAGCTAGTTATTTGTTGGCTCAAGCTCTGCATGCTGAGATTAAACAATTAACCGATCTACCCGTTAAATTTGTCACCTTAGAAAATGGCCAAGGCCACGCGATGCTTGGCAGCGATTACTGGCAACAACAGGGCGCTAAAGTAATTGCTCACGTCGATACTGCCACCGAAATAGAAGATCACGGCTATGAAGCGCTGGCGAGAATGCAAGGAATCCAGCGCGACAAAGCAATGGGGACCTTGCTATCTCAGCCCGACATTACGTTTAGCAATAAGTATACGCTTGAGCTCGGTGGCGAAAAAATAGAACTACTCAACCTAGGTGCATCCCATAGCCATGGTGATGTTGTTGTATGGTTGCCTCAACGAAAGTTCATGATCGCGGGTGACATCGCATTTCATCAGCGACTACTCCCAGTATTTGATGATACCGATACCGCGGCATGGATCCAAACTTGGGACGCATTCACAGCAATCGACGCGGATATTATTATACCCGGTCACGGAGATCCAACAGTGCTTAGCGAACTCGAAAAGTACACCGTAGATTATCTAAAATATATTCGCAGTGAAGTTAGCAAGATAATAGAAGCAGGCGGGACACTCGAAGATGCCTACAAAATCGATCAGTCGACATATGCTCATCTGGACACCTTTGACGAGTTAGCCACCAGAAACGCCGGTAGAATATTTCGTGCCATGGAATTCGAATGATTTTAAAAGTTTTAGCTCGAGTACTCGTTATGGAGAAACTAGCCCTATTATTCGTCATAAAATGTCTACACATAAGCTCATTTGACTATCAAACTAATGCAACAACGTTAGATGATGCCGCAAACTTATGGCTTAGGCCTACTCATTGAGCCTTGGTTTGCGCTGTAACACGTCTTGATGGTGAGAATAATTATCGCCCTTGGCGAGGCGGTCGTAGAGCACTACATTGACCGTGGCCGCTAAATTCATGCAGCCATTCGTTGGAATATAGACAATATCCTCGCAGAAATCAGTGATCTGTTTTTTTAATGTGCCATCCTCTGGACCAAAAATATAGAAGGCTCGAGCTGGATGCTTGTAGCCTGTTAACGGCTTAGCACCATCAATCAATTCAACGGCCACCGGCACACAACCAAAGGGGATAATATCCTTTAATTCTTTAACCCCAATAAGTGGTAATGTTTGATGTACCTTCTGTGTGTCGGTATAAAAAGGTTTGGCGTGGTCATAACGCTCACCGGTATAAAACACAGAATTAACACCATAGCAGCCAGCGGCACGCATTACCGAGCCAACATTCTCTGGTGTTTTAGGGTTATAAAGGCCAATACAGCTGTAGTTATTTTTCATAGAGGTTACAAGCAATAGTGATTTGAAGTTTAAACGCCTTGACAGTGCACAACCAGTACTGGCTCGCTGGCACTAAACACTAACAGATTAATAAGGTCTTATGGACCGACGCTAATATCTAAACCCACCAGTTTCCAGCCCAGTCCTTCATAAATATAGCGCTGTTCAAAGTTTATTTTTTGCGCCTCCAACGTGTAAAAGCCTGCCATTAACATAAATCCTTCGTCATCTAATTTAGCGACATGCTCAAAAATCGGTTGCTGGTTATTGATTTCACTAAGTAAACTTGTGTCCTCTGAGTAAAATCGTTCAAAAGCCGTATCAAGTTTATTAATCGTGGTGGTTTTTTGCCAGATAGCAGCCACGCCACTAAAAAGTGCCTGCATACTTCGTTGTTGAACTGATGTAACAAACACTGACAGTGTTGCCTTAGCTAGTAGAAGCTGAGTTCGCTGATCGGGCAGCTCTCTTATCTCTTCGTTTTGTTGCGACTGCTCACTGCGGATTTGCAGTGAATAAATTTTCCATTGCTCGTCTTCTTGAACAAGGCTGATAGTTGCGGGCAACACTGCATAATTGGTTTTTATAATCCCGACTAAACTACCCCTATTATTTTTTATTGAACGAGAGGACCACTGAGCAGAAACATAGCTATCTAGCCCTGCTGCATCGACATATTTTGAAAAAGACGCCTCGGTAATGTGGCGCTTAAAGTCGCCTGACAGGTAGATTGACTGTGTATTCGTGGTCTTGTCAGCAAGCGATTTTAAAAAGTCATCGGCAGTGTTGACAAGTACGGCGGTAAAGTGAAAATAAGCCGCAAGCATGAAGCCTAAAATAAGAAACAGCGAACAAAAAAATGTAGCGGCTTTTAATTTGTTTTTTTTATTCATAGAGTTACAAATCATCGCAAAATCATTAATGGGCGCGATAATGCCACACTATTTATAGGCTTAACACATTATTATGCTGCTGGTGTTCTTACATCAGCCGTCAAGGGCGAGTGAATTTCCCATAATAAATCGATAAACCGATAGCCAACTGACACAACCACAGAGTTGATCGATGCACAGCCTACCCTCAGCAGACCCATAAACTTTGATCATTACGAGGCAAAACTAACGGCAAGCCTAGACTCGCGCCTCATCATCACCCCATAGCGCGTCGATTATTTATTGGCAATGAAGCTAATTATTGATGAGATTGACCCGCAAAGATTGATGGTGCATATGATCGGGGGTAAACTGCTCTTCAATAGGGTTCAACATGTTGGTCTTATTAGAGCTCGACGCTACTAAACGTTGACCTTAACAGCACCTAGTTATGACTGCTGCTAGTTATCGGCTACCGTTTGTCGCGTTATTGATACCGTGCATAGTTGGGCGGCCAATCACCCCGCAAAGCTATCTAGCCTGGGGGATAATGTCTTCACAAAGTAGCGCTATTTACTTCAGCGTCAATGTAGCTATGAATAAAGTGACGTACATGACACTCAAAAACTGTCGCCAACTAAAAAAGCCAAGTGCAATTAACACAACCTTAACTGCCCTAAAAGATTAATCGTTATGCTTCAAGATCAGTTCAACCGTACCGTTAAATACCTCCGCGTATCAGTCACCGATCGCTGCGACTTTCGCTGCGTATATTGCATGGCAGAAGAGATGGTGTTTGTGCCAAGAGAACAGTTATTAACGCTTGAGGAGTTAGGCGAGATCACCACTGCTTTTGTTGAATTAGGTGTCAATAAGGTACGCATAACCGGTGGCGAGCCGCTAGTTCGTCGCGATATCGACCAATTATTTAAAAATCTCGGCCAACTTGACGGCCTCGACGAGCTCACACTAACCACCAATGGCTCGCAATTACCAAAGTATGTAACCGGCCTCGTTGAGTCGGGAGTTAAGCGGATTAATATTAGCCTAGACAGCCTCGATAAAGTGTTATTTAAAGAACTGACGCGTACCGGTAATCTCGATCAAGTATTAGCCGGAATCGACAGCGCCATTAAGGCAGGACTTCACGTGAAGTTAAACAGCGTCGTGTTAAAAAATCGCAATATTGGCGAAGTCATCGATCTTGTTGATTATGCAGTTAGCAAAAAAATTGATATTAGCTTTATCGAAGAAATGCCACTAGGCGCTATTGACGAGCACTCCCGCGATGAAGAATTTATTAGCAGCGAAGAACTGCGCAACATCATAAAAGTGAAATACGATTTGCAACAATTAGATACCGACACCAGCAACGCTGGCCCCTCAAAATATTGGGGTGTGTATACAAAAAATAATTCGGCAGCGACACCCACTAGCCCCACACATTCTCGTGTTGGTTTTATCTCACCTCACAGCGATAATTTTTGTTCTACCTGTAACCGTGTGCGCTTAACGGCAACGGGACAATTATTATTGTGCCTAGGTAACGAGCACTCAGTTGATTTAAAAGCTGTCGTGCGCGACTACCCCAAAGATTCTAAGCGCTTAAAAACAGCCATCATCGACTCGATGATGATAAAGCCTGAGCGCCATCATTTTGAATTGTCAGACGAACCTGAAATTGTAAGATTTATGAATACAACAGGTGGGTAGTTAATTCGTAGTTCTTACGAGGCTAAAGTGTCTTATTTTAAATCGAGAGAATACTAGGTCTCTATCTTCGGCAAATCATCCAGCACACTAACATCTGCTGGCGCACTTCTAGACTTGCGATTAGACGTCTCGTCATCCTTATTGAATGTTTCTATCCCAGAGCTAGAGCCCAGCATAACGGCGACCCAGTAGGTGCCTTCAAAGTTTTCTAGCGCAATTTTTACGGTCATCGTTAACGGCACTGACAGCAACATACCGACAGGGCCTAGTATCCACCCCCAAAAAACTAACGATAAAAACACAACGAGTGATGACAGGTCTAAGCCTTTGCCCATAAAACGCGGCTCTAGCACATTACCTATAATCGTATTAATGCCAAAAAATACTGCCCCTACTGCCAGTGCCTCGGGCACACCGAGCTGAATAAGGGCTAATAATAAGGGTGGCACAGCCGCCAAAATAGAACCTAGAGTGGGAATGAAATTAAGTAAAAATGCCAGTAGTCCCCACAACACAAAATAATCAACCCCGATAATAAATAAGCTCAGCATCACAATAAAACCGGTGAGTAGACTGACTAGCATTTTTATTGCCATGTATTTATTGACACTAGAGGTGAAATTACTCAACGCCTTAATCGTTTTTTCACCACCGGGAACTCCACGGCGTAACTTTTGGCTAAAGTTAACTTCTTCGGCAAGAATAAACATAACCGTTAATAGAATTAAAAAGCCATCAGCCATTATATTACCGAAAGACGTTAGCGTATTACCCGCCATCGAGAGCGCAGCACTTGGGTTGAAAATATCGCGCCACTGATTAGGATCGATAGTCACGCCGATGCTAGCTAATTTTTGTTGTAGCGAATCGGATAAGGCCACTAAACGTATTTGGTATTCTGGCAAATCGGCTCGAAAACTATTAATTGACGACCCAACAATTACGCCAATAAAAAAGCCAACTACGATAATCATCAACACCACGAGTAGAATAGATAACCAATTAGGTAGACCGCGGCCGTTAAACCAACTCAGTAACGGCGTTACAATAACCGCAATAAAAAGTGAAAGTAAAAACGGGACCAGCAGTGACTCGGCTGCGCGCATACCGGCGACCACAACGACAAAAGCTGCCAGCACTAATAAAAAACGTGCCACTGGCGTTGATCTAATATCCATAATTTTCTCTCTAGCTCTTTGTATCATTCGTATCAAAACCAACTTGGCTTAAACACCCTCCGGATTTAAGCGCACTGTTGCGCCTGTTTTAACTCAGGCTTCAATAAATTGGCACGAGGTCAGTCAATCTAGACTGCCCGGTATGAATACAGGCGCAAGCTTTTCGGCTATCAAGCTATCCGTTATCCATTGCCTATCTTTTATGTAATGCTTTTATTGGGGCTCTGTTCGCAAATAATCTTGATAGTTATCGGGGCCTTGCTCGACTATTGCTTGACTGTTGCTTGACTGTTGTTCGACAGGTTTCTGTCTACTGTTCAGCTACCTTAGCTACTTTTTAACCTGCTGAAAATATTAGGATAGGCAGTATAGAACATTTCCTAGGTGCTATGCTGTTGGTATTTTTACTACACGTGCGCCATTAAAAGCGACTACCTATCGTTAAGTGCTGACTGTTGGGTTTTATATAGCTCATCACGTATTTCTTTAAGGGCATGCAGACCTGTACTCGAAAATAAGTAGGTTGATGTGTTCTCACCAACAAAGTATTTATCTTCAATATCTATACATCGCTGTCGAATTTCTTCTAATTCTGGTGAGTGCCTGATGATCATACCAAAAGTTGTGTGCCAAGCGTTATCTGTTGCCTGACCAGTAAGAGTCATCTCCAGTACTTTAAGTATGCGGTCGCCATCGACTCGATAGTAGGGAGTTTTAACCCACACAAAAATACTTATCAATAGGCAAACAATACCCACGGATAAAATTACTGTGATAACTGTTGAGAACATTAATGCTCTCGAGTTGATCTAAACTGCACCTCGGGATAGCGCTCTTGACTTAAACTTAAATTAACGCGCGTTGGCGCCAAATAAGTTAAGTGTCCGCCGCCGTCTATCGCTAGGCTGTCACTCACTTTACGTCTAAAAACATCCATTTCTTTAGCGTCATCGCAATCGACCCAGCGCGCGGTAGACACGTTGACCGGTTCATAAATAGCCTCAACTTTGTACTCGTCTTTTAGCCGATAGGCAACGACTTCGAACTGCAACACACCCACTGCACCGACAATGATGTCGGTTGTATTAATGGGGAAAAAAACTTGTGTCGAGCCCTCCTCGGATAATTGCTGCAAGCCTTTTTGTAATTGCTTAGTTTTTAGCGGATCTTTTAGGCGAATGCGGCGAAATAACTCGGGTGCAAAGTGCGGAATACCCGTGTACTTGAGATCTTCGCCTTCGGTAAAGGTATCGCCAATCTGAATAGTGCCATGATTATGCAAACCAATAATATCGCCCGATATTGCCTCTTCAACCGTACTGCGGTCACCGGCTAAGAACGTCACGGCATCGGCAATTTTAATCGTCTTAGACAAACGCACATGTTGCATCTTCATACCTTGTTGATACTTACCCGAGCACACGCGCATAAAAGCAATACGGTCGCGATGCTTTGGATCCATGTTGGCCTGTATCTTAAAAATGAACCCTGAAAATTTTTCTTCGAGCCCACTCACATCGCGTGATTTTGTTGCGCGTGGCTGTGGTGTGGGTGCCCATTCAACAAAGCCGTCAAGCATTTCACGGACACCAAAATTACCCAAGGCAGTACCAAAAAATACAGGAGTTTGGCGGCCTGCAAAATATTCATCTTGATCAAATTTATGCGTAGCCCCGCGCACCAGCTCGATCTCGTCGCGAACATCATCGGCATAGGCACCCAGTAGTTGGCTCGCCTCATCACTATCGAGCCCTTGAATACTGATGTCGTCGTTTAAAGTATGGCCTTTACCCTGCTGATAGACGTGAATTGTATCGGTATACAAGTTGTAGACACCCTTAAATTGTTTACCCATACCAATCGGCCAATTGATCGGTGCCGCTGATATTTTTAATACTTTTTCAATTTCATCCATCACATCGATCGGGTCGCGAATATCGCGGTCCATTTTGTTGATAAAGGCAAGAATCGGTGTGTCGCGAAGTCGACAGACTTCCATTAGCTTTATAGTGCGGTCCTCGACACCTTTGGCGCCATCAATCACCATTAATACTGAGTCTACTGCGGTTAATGTTCGGTAGGTGTCTTCTGAGAAATCTTCGTGCCCCGGAGTATCAAGCAAATTTACGATACGTCCCTTGTAGGGAAACTGCATTACTGACGATGTTACCGAAATACCGCGCTCCTGCTCCATACTCATCCAATCGGAGCGAGCATGCGGGCCTTTTTTGCCCTTAACCGACCCCGCTAACTGAATAAGTTGGCCGAGAAGTAAGAGCTTCTCAGTAATCGTAGTCTTACCCGCATCGGGGTGAGAGATGATAGCAAAGGTGCGTCTCTTATTGACTTCATTGATAAAATTGCTATCACTCATACCCACATAACCTTTAATTAGTCACTGTAATTTATTTTTAATTTATAATAGCGTTTACTCAAAGTAAAAGCGGCGCGATATCGTACCGAAAATTGCGCTCTCGTGCTTCGATAAATAGCATTAGTTCATCAAAAATATGCCCGTCGGGTCGTTTGAGGTAAGGATATAACGTGCCTGTGCTTAAAATTTATTTTTTCTACTGAATAACTTCAGGCTTTGTCGATGTCGACACGCTTAATAACCGAGTCAATGTATGTCTGTAATAATGCAGGGTATCTGCTGTGTCTATCTAGCAGCCAATAGCGCTCTGGCCGGTTAGGCGGCAACCAGACTAGCGGCGTCGCAAAAATGTTCTACACCGATGACCAGCACAGCGGCAAACACATACCAACAGCCGCGACTCTAGTCCATATTTGAATCAATTGGCGACATAGTCTTCATTAAGATAGCACTAAGACGCTCATTTTTTGAACTCAACAAAGCCCTTCCCCCATTATGTCGAGCCCAACAACAGCTAGCCATCAGTTATACCTAGCACCTCCAATGTTGCCTATACTTTGAAGGTTGCAAGATGACACCAACCGTTCTTCTCTAGCCGCTAACTAAGCAGTCGATCTTCTTAGCTGAGCTATATAGTCGATCGAACTAGTCAGTCTAGTTTACACATCAAATCAACCCATTCAACTAACCTATCCAATCGGTTGGTCTGGCCGGTCGCTGTTTCAACTAAGTCAAAACGTGATAACTTATTTCATTTAAACACAGCAAGTCGTAGATTATTGACTACACTTGGCACTGTGCGGCTTTTTAGCGAATATTCATTCACAGCACAGATTTTCAACGAACTTAAGGTGGTTACAATGGCGTCAGGATTTAGCTTGCATTTGTCATGGAAGAAAAAATTATCAATTATTATTGCCATTACCTTAATCGGCTTGTCTTTGGTCGCTGGAGCCGCCTTTGTTGGCTTGAGCACCATTATCAAAAACTTTCAAACTCAAGATGCAGCGGTTAGCTACGAGATTCACGCACTAACACTGACCAATAGCTTACTAAAACTCGAAGCGGCCGCTAAGGCATTAACCCTAGAGAACACCCCAGCCTACGACAGTGCTTTGGCAACGTTTAATGACGATACTATCGTCATGAAGGCAGCTGCTGCGAGTATCGGCAACATCGAAGCCACCGGCTATGCCACTCAACTGGTTGACGCTGCAAAACAGTACACAGAGCAGCGCCGTAGATGGCTAGAAAACAGATTACAGCTAGGCTTTAGTACTGACGAGGGCAAGATAAAAGAACTTTTTGTCGCAATGGACCTACTCGAGCGCTTGTCTTTCTCTGCGATTAGAAAAAAAGTCGGGGCTCTGAGCTTTAGCTTGCAAAAATACAGCGTCTCTCAAGATAGCGAGACTGAAGCGGCGACTAACAGCGCTCTGATCACCTTGGAGTCGATGTCGACGCGACTAAACTGGCAAGATAAAGATATTGGTAGGATAATTGCCAACTTTAGGCAGGTATTTGATGCTACCCAAGGCTTGATTAAAGAAGATCAAGAAATTATCGGTGTAATACTGCCCATTAAAAATCAGCTTTCTAACGTGGTTGAGCAACAAAACAGTTTTTTTGAAAACACACTGATTAAACAGGTACGTATCGAGTCTAAATCAGCACTCAATACCGCCAAGGTTATTATTGCCGCTGTTGCGATTATTGTCGGTCTGATCACTTTCTTTAGCCTTGCCGCCATTACCCGACAATTAAATAGCCAATTAAAGGCCATTCAACACTTGTTAAAGCAAGTTGCGGCCGGTAATTTTTCCGAAAATTTACCGGTAAACAATAATAAAAATGATGAATTCACCCAATTAAGAATAGCTTCTAATCAGATGATTAATGATATCTCCCAGGCACTCAAAAATGTGGTGAATGGCAACGGTGCGTTACTGACTATTCGCAAAGAAATAGAGGCCGAAGTCGATAGTCTGGTGACGGCGACAAGAGAGCTTGAAAAAGAAACTCAGCAATCGACAGTGTCGACTCAAAACATATCTAGCTCCATCG
>JBLIME010000027.1:0-17527 GCA_047638515.1 Pseudohongiellaceae bacterium | reverse complement strand
TCGCTGGTAACGCCAAGGCATCAGCGTCGAAATAAGTTTAAGGTTACTCATTATTAATGCCGTTGCATCGTCAGCCGCGGGCAACACCGCTTTAAACTTGAACACAAGAGTGAAATTAAGCTCGCCGGTGCGCACCTTGTCATGCGGCTAAATTATTTTTTGAATCGCCTACAAAAAAAAGGGTCCTTAGCGCCGTATGCTGGCTTCAACGCCACTGCGGCAATGTTAACTCGCGGTGACTCGGCAGTTAAACCATCATCGGTGCAACTCGCAACTTTAAGAATCCCTTGTTGAGTATGACGATCACTCTAAAGGTGCTACTTTTATTAATCAATGGCTAGGTCCGCCTCTGTCAGTCCTTGTAAAGTTCGCTGCCAACGCTTGATCGAATTCTCCGCTATTGCTCGTCACAACATCACTTAAACCATTGTTTGAAAAACCGCCAGTAAGCGTTGAAATTGTTTCTTTAAGGCGGTGTAGTGATGAGAAACTAGCGAGCCGACTAAGCTGTATGCACAACCGTCTCTCACCTGTGCATTAACCTAAACGTCTGCTTGATGATTCTTTGTGGCACTTAAATATATGTGATAAAAACGAGGCGACCAAAGTTTTACGCTGCTTTATGTAAGCATTTCAAACCGCCCCGCGGTTAAATTTTTGGTGACGTTTTGAGGAGAAAAAATACAACCATTCATACTAATAAAAATGCCTGCCGACAACAACTGCACTGCCGAAACTGCAAAACCTAAGTTAAATGCAGCATCGCTATAGCGCATTCTTGCCGGCTGCATAGCGCCTACTAATATGATTGTCTTGTTACCTAAGTCGTGCCTCGCTAGATGTTGTGCCGTGGCGACCATGCCGTCGGTACCATGAGTAATTATAATTTTATCGCTGCTGCAGGCGAGAACATTATCACTCACTAACTGACGATCCTGCTCGCTCATATCTAAGCTGTCTTTTTTGAGCACTGAGCGCACCTCGTAATCAATCGATATATTAGCCTCTTGTAACAGCGGTATAATTTGAGGCTCGCCAATCGTGAACTCGCTACTTGCGTCGAAATATATTTTATCAAAAGTACCGCCAGTACAAAAAAAGGTAATCATTATAATTCTCAAATATTGTTAAGAGCTTTTCATCATTGACAGTTAATTTATGACTCTTGTTTTATTGCCACTAGTTGTTGTTGCGTCCACACCTTGATTTCTTCCATTAATATTTTAGTGTTTCTGTCGCCAACAATGATCGGATGACCGACGACGATCTGTACAACGCCTGGCCGCTTTAATAAACCTTTATTGAGCCAATGCTCACCGCCATTGTGGGCAATCGGCACCAACGGCGCACGTGCAATTTTTGCAATGTCAGCACTACTGCGCTTATAGCTACCAAGCTCGCCAGGAGGCATGCGCGTGCCTTCGGGGAATATTAATATATTATTTCCCGCTTTAAGTCTGGCAACGCCATCGCTCTTAATTTTTTTAATTGCTTGAAGCGGATTTTCGCGATCGATAGCAATAGGTTGCGTTAGCCTTAAACCCCAGCCGAAAAAAGGAATCGACAACAGTTGTTTTTTTAAGACTGCAGAGACTGGCTTAAAGTACCATTGCAAAAACAAAGTCTCCCAAGGACTTTGATGGTTAGAGACAATGATGCAGGGGCTCTCTAAAGCTTGGGTAAAACCCGTTACTTCGTATCGAATATTACAGCACCAGCGCAATAAAAAAAGTGCAGATGCATTCCAATAAATAATAAAAGCTCGACCAAATTTTTTAGGCAGCAGTATTAATATGAGGCTTATGCTGCCAAAAAATACAGTTAGCGGCGCATATAAAAGATAAAAAAGGATAGAGCGGAAAAATAACATAATGATTTCAGTTAAAAACTGTTCCTTGCCAACTTCACATAATAACTAGAGTCATAACTTAAGTGTTGCTAATTAAGTTACCTACATGAAAACTTAACGAATGGTCGGCTGTACATTTATAGGTTTTACAACCCTTACTATTGGCTAACTGCTGTTCATACTGATTTGCATAGAAGAAAATGGCTTCGGACGTATTACAGTCAAATTCCATTTCTATGGCGTCAAGCAAGCCCGATTCCGGTGGACGACAGTGGCAACGATCTTGCTCGTCGTGGGGACAATAAAAAAATGCGGCTATTTCACCACCTGCGGCCTCGACCTTGATGGTCACCTCGCTATTGATGGCTTCCAGTTCGTCGAGGTCAAACAAACCCTTACTGATACCAGGCTGGTGCGTAACCACGATGACTCGGAAACCCGCACATGACAATTGCGCGATCGCCGCGACGCTACCGGCGATTAACTTGAGCTTAGTACGGTGATTCACTCCGCCCGCCAACGCCTCGTTAATGACGCCGTCGCGTCCAAGCAAAGCAAGCTTCATCATAATATAAACCTAATAATACGTGTTGTGTTTAGACAATGATTTACATGTGCTTATGTACATCACCGGTGCACAATTAATTGCAGCAACCAATAAATTCAGAAAGATTTATAATCTGCACCTATTTTGTCGTTGAGAGACAAGAAATATCGGCAACTTCAAAGAATAAAGCTCTTAATTTTAACAATAGCGCAAGACGATTGTTCCTCAGTGCCACATCATCAGACATCACCATAACATCTTCAAAAAAGGTATCAACTACATCTTGAAGCGATGCCAACGCAGTCAACGCAGCCTTATAATCACGAATTTTAAACAGTGGCGTCACTTCTTTTTGACTTGCGGCGACGGCTTTAGCTAATGCACGCTCTGCTGGCTCTTGCAAAAGTGCAGTATCAACTTCAGCGGGTATTGCGTCACCCGCTTTTGCTACAATATTAGCCACGCGTTTGTTAGCTGCCGCCAGTGCAGCAGAGGCGTCTAGTAGCCGAAAATGATTGACGGCCTGTATCCGTTGATTAATATCAAGCGGGAATGACAACTTTTTAACGCTTACGGCCTGAAAAACCTCGACTGGGATGTCTTGCTCTTCATACCAAGACCGGAGACGCTCAAGCATATATTGTAAAACTTGCTCGACAACTGCCTCACCCGCTGACAGAGGTTTATTGAGAGATTTATACTGTGCAAAAGCTGACGCTAATAACTCACGTAGGTCTAGATTCAGTGACTGCTCAATCAGCAACCGAAGTACCCCGACACTCGCACGACGCAGCGCAAACGGATCTTTGGAGCCCGTGGGTTGCTCGCCAATACCAAAAATACCGACTAGTGTATCGAGTCTATCAGCTAATGCCACAATGTTACCGGTCATCGTTGTCGGTAGTTTATCGCCGGCAAAACGTGGCAGATAATGCTCGTTCATCGCTAGCGCTACGTCTGCGGTTTCACCATCATGATGCGCATAGTGAAAGCCTGCAATTCCCTGCATGTCGGCAAACTCGTAAACCATTTCACTCACTAGATCAGATTTACATAACTGCCCTGCACGTTCAGCTTGAACTTCGTCGACACCTAGCTGTTTGGCGATCACTTTAGCGAGACTAGCTACACGCGTGGTCTTTTCAAAAGTGGTTCCGAGCTTGACTTGAAACACAACTTTTTTAAGTTGTTCGCGTTTATGCGTAAGCGTGGTTTTTTTATCTGTCTCAAAAAAGAAAGCCGCGTCCGATAAGCGTGGGCGGATCACACGCTCATTGCCGTCGATCACCTGTGCCGGATCTTTACTCTCAATGTTAGCTACCGTAATAAAGTACGGTAGTAACTTTTGCTGCTGATCGATGACATGAAAGTATTTTTGATGCTCTTTCATCGAAGAGATTAACGCCTCGGCGGGAACACTTAAAAAACGCGACTCAAAGCGACCCATCAAGGCAACCGGCCACTCAACTAAAGCGGTAACTTCCTCCAGCAAATTAGCGTCAATAACCGCCTCGCCATTAGTCATTTTAGCCGCACTCAAAACCTGTGCTCGAATCGAGTTTCTACGCTTATCCATATCCGACATTACATAGGCGACGTTCGCAAGCTTTGCTTCATATTCACTAGGGTGATCAATTGATAAGCTTTGATTGTAGTGAAAACGGTGGCCTCGAGTAAGTCTGCCAGCTTGCAGGCCCAGAATATTTGCCTCGACAACGGTGTCGCCAAAGAGCATAACAAGCCAGTGCACCGGACGCACAAAATCATGACGATTAGAACCCCAACGCATGCGTTTTGGAATGGGTAACTTGATTAAAGATTGCTGCACAATGCCCTCAAAATAGCTAACAGCAGGTTCGCCACCCGCTCGCTTTTTAAAGACCAACTTGTCAACTTTACCGTCATTACCAACAACTAAGTCCGCGGCGTCGATGGCGTTTTTGTTGGCAAAAGCTAGTGCCGCTTTACTCGGTTTACCCTCGCTATCAAAAGCTATTTTTACAGGTGGGCCCCAATTGACGATCTCTTTGATTGCGGTCGTTGCGACAAGGCCAGTCACAACCACAGCTAACCGTCTCGGCGTTGCATAAGCTTTAATACCGTCGAAGCTCAAATCCTTATCTTTTAAGCCACCTTCAATACCCTTCAGAAAAGCGTTAGACAGTGCCAGTAACGATTTCGGTGGAAGCTCTTCCAGACCTAGCTCCACTAAAAAATCTTGCTTCATTACGCGGCTCCCTTGGATACGTCGGCATCTATGTTCAACAACTCTCGTCTTAAAGCGGCAGGCGCCAACGGAAAGCCTAAGTCTTTACGTGCGTTATAATAGGTTTGCGCAACGGCCCGCGACAGGGTGCGTACACGTAAAATGTAGCGCTGTCGCTCTGTAACCGAGATCGCATGACGTGCATCGAGCAAGTTAAACGCGTGCGACGCCTTCATCACTAGCTCATAAGCCGGCAGTGGTAATTTTGCTTCGATTAAACGCAGGCACTCGCGCTCGCAAACATCAAAAGTTTCCGTCATAAAGGCAACATCGGCAAACTCGAAGTTATAATGTGACATCTCTACTTCGTTCTGATGAAAGACGTCCCCGTAGCTTACTTTGTTACCCTCGGCATCATGTGTCCAAGTTAGGTCATAAATAGAATCGACACCTTGTATGTACATAGCGATGCGTTCGAGACCATAGGTGAGCTCGCCCGTTACTGGATAACACTCGAGTCCGCCAACTTGCTGAAAATAAGTAAACTGTGACACCTCCATACCATTTAGCCATAACTCCCAACCCAAACCCCAGGCACCTAAAGTTGGCGACTCCCAGTTATCTTCAACAAAGCGAATATCGTGAATGCAGGGATCAATTCCGAGAGCATAAAGAGACTCGAGATATAAATCTTGGATATTATCGGGAGACGGCTTTAAGGCCACTTGGAATTGGTAATAGTGCTGCAGGCGATTTGGATTTTCGCCATAGCGACCATCGGTCGGACGCCGACAAGGCTGTACATAAGCGCTGCGCCAAGATTCAGGTCCAATAGCGCGTAAAAACGTTGCCGGATGAAAAGTACCGGCGCCGACTTCCAAATCTAATGGTTGAAGAATGACACAGCCTTGTTTAGCCCAGTATTGTTGGAGTGATAAAATAAGTTCCTGAAATGTCTTCGTCGTTATGTTCGTACTGGTATCCGTTGCGGTCACGCCTGTCTCCGGCAATTTTATTTGAATGCGAAAATTTATAAAGGCCCGATTATAGCGGGGTATAACGTGGATTGGTATTCACTGTGCTCTGTATTCGCACTTTTTCGTGTATTTACTGTAAGCTTTAAACCACTCACAAATACCAATCATCATTTATCACGCTCTTTTATAACTGCTCCATTGATAAGCACTTAAACTCTATGAACATAACTCGCGGACAATGTCTTGTTTTTATATTCAACATTATAGGACGACTACCATTATCGACTAGTCGACTATTGGGGCGGCTGGCAGGGTTTATACTGTGGCTGGTGCCAAATAAAAGTCGCCGAACTACTCAACTAAATATTGCACTGTGCTTTCCCGAGTTATCATCGACGCAACAGAGCAGGCTTGTTTTTAATAGCCTGCAGCACACCGGTATGCTGGTATTAGAGACGGCGGTCGTATGGCGCAAACCTTATAGCTTGCTTAAGCAACACATCTCCACGATTGTGAATCTTGATTTGCTAGAGGCGGCCAAGGCCAGTGGTCGAGGTATTATTTTACTACTGCCTCACCTGGGCAACTGGGAAATATTTTCGCGCTATATGCCAGCAGAGCACGATCTTATCATGGCTCTTTACGAACCCCCATCAATCATTGAGCTAGAATCACTGATAAAGACTGGCAGAGAAAAGGACGGCGCTAAACTGGTGCCGACAAACTCGCGTGGTGTGAGCGCATTATTAAAGCATCTACGCAAAGGCGGGATTACCTGCATATTACCCGACCAAGTACCCGACTTAAATGCAAACAGTGGTGTCTTTGCACCATTTTTTAAGCAGCCAACTTACACTATGACGTTAGCCACCCAGCTTGCACAAAAAACCCATAGTCATGTTTTAGCCGCCACCGCTAAACGCATTCAAGGTGGCTTTGAAATAATATTCTTTAAGCCTGAAGAGTCGATTTATGCAGGCGACGCACTGGTTGCCGTTGCAGCGATGAATCGTGTTGTTGAAGAGTGTGTTCGCGAAATGCCCGAGCAGTACCAGTGGGAATACAAACGCTTTAAGCGTCAACCAAAAGGCTCGAAAAGCCCTTACAAATAGTCCCTTGCCTTATTTTACTCAATTATCACAGGTCAAAAATTCGAGCTTTGTTATCGAAAATAACGCCCATAAGCACATACAGTTGTTAGTTGGAGGCTGTGTTTTCTAACTTTTAACCGCCGTTACGAGAGTTTACCAAACAAAATTGACACCAGCGTCTGCTAAGCAGGCACTCACCGGTTGTTCAAGAAGATGATCACTGTCTCCAGAATGCTGGAGTTAGCAAGACCAATAAGGTAAAAACCTCTAGGCGCCCTAATAACATGGCGAAACAAAGCACCCATTTAGCCGTGCTATTTATATCACCGTAGTGTGCTGCAACATCGGCCATTCCTGGACCAAGATTATTGATGCATGCGCCAATCGCTGTGAATGCAGTTAAAAAATCGAGCCCCGTTGCCATTAAAATTAAAAACATGATCATAAAACTAATGACGTAGGCCGCAAAGAATCCCCACACTGACTGAATAACTCGATCAGATACTGTCTTATTGCCCACCTTAACGAGGATAATAGCGTTGGGATGAATAAGACGATATATTTCGCGAATACCTTGCTTACAAATTAGCATCACACGCATCACTTTTATACCGCCCGCAGTCGAGCCGCCACAGCCACCCATAAGAGCAAACATAAACAACATAAAGGGTAGAAAAGTTGGCCACTGACTATATTCTACAACAGAGAAACCTGTCGTCGTAAGAATAGACACTAACTCAAAACTACCAAATAATAAGCTTTCTTTAAACGAGTAAATGTTTTGACTGTAGAGGTAAAGCACCGTAACGACTGTGCCGAAAAATATACACCACAGATAAAATTTACACTCGGGATCTTTCAAAAAATGTAGGATACTTTTAGAGCGCCAAGCGACGAAGTGTAGCGCGAAGTTAATTCCTGACAACACCATAAAGACAATGGCAATAATTAAGATCGCTGAGCTGTCAAAAAAAGCCATGCTGGTATCATGAGTGGAAAAACCCCCAATTGCCACCGTCGAAAAAGCATGGCAAATCGCATCAAAAATTGTCATCCCCGCAAGCCAATAAGCGAGGGCGCAAGCAACCGTTAAGCTGACGTAGATAAGGAATAGAGCTTTGGCTGTTTGGGTGATTCGAGGCGTTAACTTTGAGTCTTTAACTGGGCCAGGTGTCTCTGCTCGATAAAGCTGCATACCCCCAATACCCAACATAGGCAAAATAGCCACTGCAATCACAATAATACCAATGCCGCCAAGCCACTGTAACTGTTGACGATAGAAAAGAATTGACTGAGGAAGCGTATCTAGGCCCGTTATAACCGTTGCACCCGTAGTTGTTAAACCAGATATCGATTCAAAGACCGCATCGACTACGCTCAAATTAGTCGCTTCGTGTAAAATAAATGGCAGTGAACCCGCAAGGCCAAGCACCGCCCAAAACAAGGCGGTGATTAAAAAACCATCGCGTGTGCGCAGATCTTGTTTGTCGTTGTAGACCGGCAACCAAATAATCAAACCGGCTCCAAAGGTCATTAAAAAAGAGATGATGAAAGCATCAATGGATTGATCGTCGTAGAGAACTGAAACTATTACAGGCGGCAATAAGGTGATGCTAAATAACATCAATAAAATTCCTAACACGCGGAAGATAATTGAGGAGTGCATTCAAAACGCCTTATGTGTTTTACAGGTAGAATGAATTGTTATTGTTTTATTTACTGATTTTTTAAAAAAAAGAAAAGCCCACCTGGAATAACTTCTCAACGTGTTTAGTGTGGCGCTTGTCAACTAAGAAGACAATCACGTGATCTTCATTCATGATGACGGTGCTATCATGGGCAATCAAGACTTCTTTACCATTCTTAGTTTCACGTAAAATTGCACCAATACTTACCCCTTCCGGTAGGTCAACTTCCTCTATTGTTTTGCCGACTACTTTCGAGCTGTTCTCGTCGCCATGGGCAATTACCTCGATAGCCTCGGCGGCACTGCGGCGCAGTGAATGCACATTGACCATATCACCACTGCGGACATGAGACAGCAAACTACCGACTGTTGCCTGTTGTGGAGAGATGGCAATATCAATCTCTCCACCTTGAATCAGATCGACATAAGCTGGATTGTTGATCAGCGCCATCACTTTCTTAGCGCCCAATCGCTTCGCCAAAAGCGACGCCATAATATTGGCCTCATCGTCGTTAGTAACGGCAATAAAAACATCAGTTTCTTCGATATTTTCTTCTAACAGTAAATCCTGATCGGAGGCGCTACCTTGAAGTATCACACTGTAGTCGAGCTCTTCACTTAACTCTTTACAGCGCTCGGCATTTAGTTCGAGTATTTTAATGGAGTAGCGGTTTTCAATTTTTTTGGCAAGGCGCAAGCCAATATTACCACCGCCGGCAATCATAATACGTTTATAGGGTTTTTCTGAGCGACGCATCTCACTCATCACTGCACGAATATCACCCCGCGCAGCAATAAAGAATACCTCATCGTCTACCTCTATCACCGTATGCCCCTCTGGCATAATGGCCTGGCCACGACGATAAATAGCCGCGACGCGAGTATCTATATTGGGCATGTGCTGACGCATAAAACGTAGCTCACGACCAACAAGTGGACCACCATGGTAAGCCTTAACGGCGACTAGCCGAATAGCACCCTCGGCAAAATCGAGTACCTGCAGTGCCCCGGGATTTTCTATCAAACTAAAAATGTACTCGGAAACTAATTGTTCTGGGCTGATAATTACATCGACTGGAGAGTGCTCATTGCGAAACAGTTTATCTTTGTAATGCGCAAAAACTGGAGCTCGAATACGCGCAATTTTAATAGGCGTTCGATAAAGGCTGTAGGCAATTTGACAAGCAACCATGTTAACTTCGTCATTTGCGGTTACCGCAATTAATAGATCGGCGTCTTCAATATTGGCCTGCTCGAGGACATCGGGATGTGAGGCGTGACCGATAACGACTCGAATATCTAAGCGGTCGCGAAGTTCTCGTAAGGTCTCGGCAGAGTTATCGACTACCGTAATATCATTTTGCTCGCGAGCAAGATGTTCAGCAATGTTGGCACCCACCTGACCGGCACCGAGAATAATAATTTTCATGCTATTGTTAGCCTTACCTTAAACTTTTTTAAGTGCTTTTTTTAATCGGCAATAGTAAAAGCCATCGTGGCTTCGGTTGAATACCGCGGGGTCTTCAGACGCGTCGGCTAGGGGTAGTAGTTGTCGTCCAAAGTCTTGCTCGATGCCAAAGCGAGGGATGCTATGAGCGCTGTCTGCAACGGTAGTGGGCGTATTAGATTCAAAAATGATCGGGTCGACGCTTGCATCGGCGGTGTTATTTAAGAACTGCTCCATAATTTTTGTATTTTCTTGGGGTAGTATCGAGCAAGTTGCATACAGCAGTATACCCCCATCGGCAAGCAGAGGCCAAAGTGCACAAACTAGTCGATATTGTATCTGCGTTAATATTTTTATCTGTCCAAGCTCGCGTAATAATTTAATATCGGGTTGCCGCCTAATAATACCCGTGGCTGAACATGGCGCATCGATAAGAATACGATCAAACTTTTGTCCGTCCCACCAAGTGTCGGGCTCGCTCGCGTCCCCACAAACAACATCGGCACTAATGTGCAGACGCTTTAGATTTTCTTCAACACGATTTAAGCGGCGAGCTTCTATGTCGAGAGCAATAATTTTTGCAAGACCCGGTTCAGACTCACCGATGTGACAAGTTTTTCCACCTGGAGCACAGCAGGCATCAAGCACTCGCAAATTTGGCTCAAGCTTTAATAATTTTGCGGCTAGCTGACCAGCCTCATCTTGAACACTAATCGCGCCTTTATCGAAGTCAGGTAATGCAGTAACCGCCATTGGAGTATGTAAATAGAGACCATCCTCACTGATAAGGGCAGAACTCACCTCGATGTTAGCTTCTTTGAGCAGGTCAATGTACTGCGCGCGCGAGTGCTGCTGCTGATTCACCCGCAGGGTAAGTGGTGGCGCTTGATTATTAGCCGCAAAAATAGCGGTGGCATATGCGGGCCATGCTTTTTCTATTTCGATTTCTAACCATTTAGGATGATTAGATTTATTGTGTTGTTGGGCCTTGATAAAAATAGATTGCTGATCGCGTTGAAAGCCACGCAAAATAGCATTCACTAAATTTTTCGCCCATTGTTTTTTAAAATAGATGGTCGCATTGACACTTTCGTTTATCGCTGCGTATTCAGCGGTGCGTAAAAATTCTAATTGATAGATACCGAGTAATAAGATGGCTTTTATATCTGCATCTTTTGGCTTAAGCTTTTGTTTTAGTAGTTGATCTAACACTGCATTAATCACCGGGGACCAGCGACAACAGCCATAGCACAACTCTTTGACAAAACTTTGTTGTTGCAGTGTTAGTTGCGTTATATATTGAGGCATAAGACTAGCCAAGGAGCCTTGCTGTTTTAGCAACTGAGCCATAATTTGCGTGGCAATGATTCGTGGGGTCTCTTTCTTTAAGGGTAAATTTGTTTTTTTGGTTTTTTTGGAATTATTCAAAGTTTTCGCCTATCGAGAAGAAATCTTGGTAGCCATTTATCAGCTCAGCAACTGACATCACTTTTTTACCGGGCAGTTGCAAACGTGTTATTTGCAACGCACCCACTCCACAGGCAACTATTAGCCCACTGTCATTCAAAGCAATTACCTCGCCGTCCACGCGTACGGCAAATCCATTATAGGTGATGTCACTGGTACTCAGAGTCTCAGTGTAGGTAGCACTATAAATTTTTATTCTCTGCTGGTCGAAAAATGCATAGGCAATTGGAAACGGATTGTAAGCTCTAATATTTTTTTCGATATGTTTGGCAGACAAGCTCCAGTTAATATGTGCTTCTTGTTTAGTTATTTTTTCGGCATAGCTCGCTCGATTATTGTTCTGCGCGACGGCTACAAGTGCACCTTTTTTAAGCTGTGCAATAACTTCTAGCAGAGCTTTTCCACCTAGCAGCATCAACTTATCGTGCAGGCTTTGTGTCGTCTCAGTCAATTCAATATCACATGGCGCCGCTAGCAGCATGGCACCCGTATCGAGTCCAGCATCCATTTGCATTATAGTCACACCCGTTTGCCGATCGCCATCGGCCGTAGCTTGGTCACCCAAAATTGCTCTCTGCAGTGGTGCCGCCCCACGCCATCTCGGTAGCAAAGACCCGTGTACATTGAGACAACCATAGGTCGGTGTTGTCAAGATAATTGTGGGTAGTATTAAACCGTAGGCAACGACAACCATCACATCGGCATTAAGTCTTTGTAGCTCGTCTTGTGCCGACTCAACTTTTAATGAAGCTGGTTGGAATATCGGTAATTGGTGCGCTTGAGCTAGTTTTTTGACCGCACTCGAGCTTATTTTTTTACCGCGCCCGGCAGGTCGGTCTGGCTGAGTGTAGACGCCGACAATAGTAAGACTGTATTGTTGCGCGGCGTCAATTAACACCTGCAGATGATGCGCCGCAAATTCTGGTGTCCCAGCAAAAATTACTCGCAAGTTATTTACAGCGACTGTCATTGATAGTTAAGCCTGATCCCGATGTTGTTTTTCTAGCTTTTTACGAATGCGATTACGCTTCATAGGTGAGATATAGTCGACGAATAATTTACCGTCTAAGTGATCTATTTCATGCTGAATACATATTGCTAGCAGGCCTTCGGGCTCAATAATGAAGCTTTTACCGTGTTGATCTAGCGCCTCAATCCTCACTCTTCTAGGCCGCTCGACGACTTCGTAAAAGCCGGGCACAGAAAGGCAACCCTCATCATGACTGTCCTCCTCGTGATCGAGAATAGTGAGCTCTGGATTGATGAACACATACTTCTCGTCTTTATCTTCTGAGACATCAACCACAATAATACGTTGATGGATGTTTACCTGTGTCGCTGCCAGTCCGATGCCCTTGCATTCATACATCGTCTCGAACATATCCTCGACAATTTTATGAGTAGCGCGGTCTACATCAGCCACTGGCTTTGCTTTAGTTCGAAGTCGTGGATCTGGAAATTCTAGTACTTGTAATCGTGCCATGATTTGTTTTACTCGGTCTCTCTTTTATGATGCCAGATACTGCAGTTCTTGACGATTGTGACTAGCTTCTAGTAATGAGCTAAGAATCACCGCTAAGGCTATGATGATACAGGAATTAGTGCTATAAATAGACTGTCCATTTTTAGTCTTATCCCGTGAGATGCCTAGTAGTCAATTATAACAAGGCTTGGATCACATAAAACAGGGTCGTTTCAATGAAAATTAAAGTTCCCAGTATTATTATAGCTCTTGTGTTGAGCTTTAACTGTGTACTGGCTTCACATGCAAGCGAGCTCTTAAAAAGTGACTACCCCGAGCGCTACATTATCAAGCAAGGCGACACCCTCTGGGGGATTTCCTCAAGTTTTTTAAACTCGCCTTGGTTATGGCCTGAAATATGGCACGCAAACCCGCAAATCAACAACCCTCACCTTATATTTCCGGGTGATACTGTTCGTCTTATCTACATCGACGGCAAGCCCCGCCTTAGCGTGGATCGTACAATACGTCTAACACCTAGCGGCACCGATACACTGTCACCACAGGTTCGCGAAAGTGCTGTTAAAGACGCAATCGCCTCTATTCCATTAGATGAAATTAATAGTTGGCTATTACGTAATCGCATTGTGGCTGCAGGCGTTCTCGATGCAGCACCTTATGTGCTTTCGGGCCAAGAGGGACGCCTAATACTTGGTGCCGGTGACAAATTATACGGACGTGGTGAGTTTGCAAACAATGTATCTAGCTACGGCTTATACCGTAAAGGTGCTGATTATAAAAATCCAGAAACCGGTGAACTTTTAGGTATTCAAGCGATTGATGTTGGCAGTGTTACTATTAATGCGTTAAAAGATGATATTGGTACTTTTAGTGTGACTCGATCCACTGGCGATATACGTTTTGGCGATAGAATACTGTCTACCCCAGAGCGTCTTATTGAGACCAACTTTTTCCCGTCGGCGCCGGCTGACGACGTTGAGGGTTTGATTATTAATGTCGAGCGGGGTGTCACTCAAGTGGCTTTGTTAGATGTTGTCGCTATTAATAGAGGTGAAAATCACCAGCTAATACCTGGCAATGTGCTCGCTATTTTTAAACGTGGTATCACCGCTGTCGATAGTATTAATCTCGACGGTACTAATCAAAGCGTTACCCTACCTGATGAACGCGCTGGTTTACTGATGATCTTTCAAACCTTTGAGAAAATGAGTTTAGCGCTAGTGCTTAAAGCCGATCGTGGCATTAAAGTGGGCGACTTTGTACGTATGCCTTAAACTTTCTATTATATGTTGCTCAAGGATGAGCCAATACAATGAAAAGCTCTGGCTTCTATACCCTTCTATTATCCTTGCTTCCCGGTGTTGGACCCAGCCGCTATTGGTCTTGGATTGATCTTCATCAGACTCCTGAGAAGGCACTGCTCGCCCCGCTCGAGCAGTTGCCTTCATTAAATGCTTTGGCTCAAAAAATGTTGCGTGATTTTCAAGCCCTTGGCGATAACAGTCCGTTGGCAATTAAAGGCTTGCAATTACTTGAAGCTTTGGCGGCTGACAATGCTCATTTAATTACTCACCAGCATGATAACTACCCGCGTTTACTAGAGCAGATAGGACGCCCCCCGCCTCTATTGTTTGTAAAAGGCAATATTGAGCTATTGTCACTGCCGCAGATTGCTATTGTTGGTACTCGCCATCCAACGGCAACAGGCATTGAAAATACCCGGGCATTTTCACGTTATCTAGCAAGGGCTGGCTTTACTATCACTAGTGGTCTTGCCCTCGGTGTCGATGGCTTTGCTCACGAGGCGGCACTCGATGTTTGCGGTAATACTATTGCGGTAATGGCAACCGGTATAGATAAAATATATCCCTCTCGCCATCGTCGTCTTGCCGATGACATTTTAGAAAAAAATGGCCTGCTAGTCACTGAATTTGTTCCTGGCACGGCACCTCTAGCTGCACACTTTCCCCAACGCAATCGCATTATTAGTGGCTTGAGTCTCGGCGTACTGGTGATCGAGGCCGCAATTAAAAGTGGTTCGTTAATTACTGCTCACTATGCTCTTGAGCAAAACAGAGAGGTCTTCGCCGTTCCAGGATCTATTCATAACCCGCAATCTAAAGGCTGTCACGTCTTGATAAAACAAGGTGCACAATTGACCGAGACCGCCGAGGATATTATTAAACCACTCTCGGGGCTCATTAGTTTTTTTGCAACACGGGGAGATAACACTGAACACGCAACGCAACCATTAACAAAGATTGCTAGTTTCCAGTTAACACTAAGCGCGCTCGAGCAGGTTTTGCTCAAACATATTGGTTTTGATATTATTAATGTCGATCAGTTAATTGATCGGTCGGGTCTCACGAGTGCGCAGGTAGCCGCGACGCTGATTAACCTAGAGTTAAAAGGTACGATTAAACACTCAGACTGGGGTTATGAAGCTATCAATAACGTACAATGATGCTCTTTTCGTTAACTGACTTTGATTATTTATGTTCAACTATCTTGCGTTGCCTTCGTTAACCATCGCTAGCCAAATTATGCATCAAGGTGGCGTTGTCGCCTATCCCACTGAGGCTGTTTGGGGACTAGGTTGTGATCCCTTCAATAAGCGTGCTGTGCATTCACTGTTAACTTTAAAACAGCGTTCGGTCGATAAAGGCTTAATTTTAATTGCCAGTGATATTGAGCAATTTGATTTTATCCTTAAAGATTTAAGTAACAGTCAAATTAAGACAATGCACGATACTTGGCCCGGTCCTGTCACTTGGATTGTTCCTACCAACGCTTATATTCCCCACTGGATATCTGGCGTGCATAAAGGTGTTGCGATTCGTGTTAGCGGTCATCCGATTGTTCGTGCATTATGCAAGATATATGGTGGCCCTATTGTCTCTACTTCGGCAAATACGCAAGGTCATCCTTCTGCAAAAAGCCAATGGCAAGTTAAGCGTTATTTTAAAAACAAGTTGGCCTTAGATTTCATAACTCAGGGAGTCGTTGGCAAACGTCTAAATCCATCTCAAATTTTTGACTTGCATACACGGTCGGTTATTCGTTAAAGCATTTAATTATTATCTATTTAAGAATCTTCATATTATGTCAACAATTTTAAGCCCCGATCACTACCCTAATAAAGTTGCGGTTAAACAGTATCTACTGTCGCTTCAAGATTCTATTTGTAAAAGTCTGGAGACCCTTGAGCCTGAAAAAAAGTTTATAGAAGACTCATGGGTACGCGCGGAAGGTGGCGGTGGTCGCTCTCGTGTTTTAGTTGATGGCAAGGTGATTGAAAAAGGTGGTGTGAATTTTTCTCATGTCTACGGCGCACAAATGCCGCCTTCTGCAACCGCAAACCGTCCCGAGTTGGCGGGAAGATGTTTTGAAGCAATGGGGGTCTCTCTTGTCATTCACCCGAATAATCCCTTTGTCCCCACCAGCCATATGAACGTGCGGTTTTTTTTAGCTGAAAAAGAAGGTGAAGAGCCGGTCTGGTGGTTTGGTGGCGGCTATGACTTGACACCTTGTTATGCAGACAAAGACGACTGTGTACACTGGCACAAAACGGCTAAAGCCACCTGCGATCATTATGATGTTGATTACTACCCTCGTTTCAAAAAATGGTGCGACGACTATTTTTATTTGAAACATCGCGACGAGGCTCGAGGCATTGGCGGTCTATTTTTCGACGATTTTAACAAGCGTGGTTTTGAGCACAGTTTTAATTTTTTAAAAAGTATAGGCGATAGTTATCTTACGGCCTATATGCCTATTATTCTTAAGCGTCAGGAGATCCCTTTTAGTGAGCGCGAACGTGAGTTTCAACTTTATCGACGTGGTCGCTACGTAGAGTTTAATCTAGTCTTCGATCGTGGAACTTTATTTGGTTTGCAAACCGGCGGCCGTACTGAATCAATTCTAATGTCGTTGCCGCCTTTGGTGCGCTGGATATATAACTATCAACCCTTAGCTGGGAGTAACGAAGCGTTACTCACCGAGGATTTTTTACCCATACAAAACTGGATAATTTAAATGGCACTTGAGTACAAACCAACGAACGATGACGCACCAGAGGTTAGTAACCACTACTGTGTTTTTGGGAACCCAATCAATCACTCTAAGTCGCCAGTATTGCATACTTTGTTTGCCGACCAGACTCACCAACATCTAACCTATACGTCGGAGTGTATCGATGTTGGTGGTTTTTCGAGCGCAGCCAAAGATTTTTTCAGCAGTGGTGGTAAAGGTCTTAATGTTACCGTCCCGTTTAAACACGACGCCTATATATTCGCCACTAGCTTGACCGCGCGCGCTATTCGCGCAGGTGCCGTTAACACCCTATTTGTTAATAAGCGTGATGTTATCGTTGGTGACAACACAGATGGTATTGGATTGGTAGCAGACTTGAAGCAGCACCTACAGTGGCAACTGAACGATAAGAAAATTCTTATCTTAGGTGCAGGTGGCGCTGTTCGTGGAATATTAGAGCCCTTAATAGTCGAACTACCTAGATCCATCACCATTGTTAATCGCAGTCGAGAAAAAGCGCAGTTGCTTGCCAACGATTTCGCTGACATTTTTTCTGTTGCTGTTACCTCTTATCCAGAACTTAATAATAGTGATGATCTCGGTAGTTATGACCTTATTATTAACGCATCATCTGCAAGCTTGTCCGGACAATTACCTGATCTTCCCGACCACATTGTTGACAAAAATAGCCGTTGTTACGACCTTATGTATGCCAAGGTATTGACCCCATTTCTATTTTGG
>JBLIME010000026.1:0-17736 GCA_047638515.1 Pseudohongiellaceae bacterium | reverse complement strand
GACTATTTAAAAATAGCCGCCAAGAAAAAGAGAAATAAGCAGATATAGAAAAGAGTGATTTGATTGGGGGGAACATTCTAGCCAACAGCAGTCGTTGCTAGATAAGGGCAAAGTTCGTAGGGTTGCGGTGCCTGTATAGATAGACCCGCATGGTTCGGAACCAAGCCTGCTTGGCTTAAAGGCAAGCACAATATCGGGCGTACTACCATTACCGAAGCAACGCTTAGCCAACTATGGCGGAGTAGCTTCTATAAAAGTTATTCAGCTTTTATGACGTCACACTTGTAATAGAGCGAGGCTGATTCGTCATTAGCTAAAAGAAGTGCTAGCTTAGGCAGCAATTGCGACATCGAATTAAATAAGGTCCACGGCGGATTTATCACAAATAGGCCGGCAGAGGTCATCCCCTGAGCAACAGAGTCGGGAGCTATACCTAGCTCAAAACGCTGAATATTTTTAATAGCGCTATTACCCAGCTTCCTTTCAAGACGCTGAATCCTACTGCGCTCAACAACGGGATACCAGATTGCATAGGTGCCCGTTGGGAACTTCTTATAGGCTTTTTCTACCGCAAAAAAGACCTCATCGTACTCGGTTTTAACCTCGTAAGATGGATCGATTAAGACAAAAGCCCGACGCGACAAGGGTGGCACAAGCGCCTGTAGGTTTTTTAGACCGTCGCTTACCTCAACACGAATTTGACTTTTGTGACCGACGATATCTCTTAAATCTTTTATATTTATTGATAGCAATTTGGCATCTTTTGGGTGCAGTTCATGCAAGTGCGCCTTGTCAATATCGCGAAGAAAGTATGCTGCTAATGCCGGTGAGCCCGGATAAAACTTTATATTTTTAGTCGTACTTATCTGATTAAATGCCTTGACCGCGTTAAGATAACTACGAAGTTCGGGCAGCTTTGATGACTGTATGCGATGGATACCCTTGGCAAATTCTTGCAGTTTATTGGCATCGGCACCCGTCAGATCAAACAAGCCGGCTCCTGAGTGTGTATCGATATAATCGAAGGGCTTATCTTTTTTTAACAGATGCTCAAAGATGTGTGTGCATACACAATGCTTTAACACATCTGCAAAATTGCCGGCATGGAATGAATGTCTGTAACTTAACAAAAATTTCTCTTTTATTTAACGATGCCAACTTTTCTGGCTGGAATTTAATAACCGCCTACTTCATTTCAACAACAACGCGGCCGCGTACTTTACCAGAGATCAGATCGTCGGCAACAGCAATTGCATCTTCAAGAGTAATAGACGTTGATATATCATCAAACACCAACGGATCCAACAAGTCCGACAGACGCTGCCATGCCGTCGTACGATCCTCTATAGTTCGGTTGACACTATCGACACCTGCCAAGGTGACACAGCGCAAAATGAAAGGCATGACGGTTGCGGGTAAATCAAAGCCCTGTGCCAAACCACAGGCAGCAACGGTACCGTTGTATTTTAAACCTGCACAAACATTAGCCAATGTATGACTTCCCACAGTATCGATCGCACCGGCCCACTGCTCTTTACCTAAAGGACGACCGGGTTCGGATAAGGTCGCACGGTCGATGATCTCGCTTGCACCGAGCTTTTTAAGGTAATCACTTTCATTGACTCGGCCCGTTGATGCGACCACCTCATAACCCAGTTTTGCCAATACTGCGATAGCAAAACTACCCACGCCGCCATTTGCACCCGTGACTAATATTTTGCCTTGCTCGGGGGTTACGTCATTTTTTTCTAACGCCATCACACATAGCATTGCGGTGTAGCCTGCCGTACCGATAGACATAGCCTGTTTTGCGCTAAGTTTTTCGGGCAGTGGAATTAACCAGTCACTGTTAAGGCGTGCTTTTTGAGCCAAACCGCCACAATGTAATTCACCGACACCAAAGCCGTTCAGCAACACTTTATCGCCAACTTTAAATTTACCGGTGTCACTGCTCTCGATAGTACCCGCCAAATCAATCCCAGGAATCATTGGAAACTTTCTAATGACAGGTGCTTTACCGGTAATGGCCAAGGCATCTTTATAGTTTAAGGTACTGTATTCAACGTTAACTATCACGTCACCCTCGGGCAATACGCTGTCATCTATCTGCTGAACTGCCGCGCGATAACCATCGTCATCCTTCTCGATTAAAATACCTTTAAACATAGTTTTGCCCCGTTAGTTTTGTAGAATTGATAAATTTTTTAGGCTTACGTTTTCATTGAGTTATTTTGAAGTGGAGATGCCCGCTATAAAGCATGAGAAAAAACACCTCAAAGGTTTAACACTTTGTGTAAGCTTTGCTCGACTAACCGCACCCTCCCAACCAATCCAAAAATACTCTGCCAACTCTTTACAATTAGCATCAGCAGCTAACTGTCCACGCCATTGTGCTAAATATAGACAAGCTTGGACACGCTGTTGCCAACCAAAAAAAACATCGTTTAGTAGGCTGCGATAACTCTCGGGTAGGCTGTCGACTTCTTGACCTAAATTGCCAATTAGGCACCCGCGCCTAAAGCGATACTTTTTCATCATTACTTCTGCATCGGCTACATAGCGTTCCAAACGCTCTAACGGCTCAAAGTTTTCGTCTAACAAGTGAGCATCAAGCTTTTTGCCAAAAAAAGCATCGTAGCTAGCAATTAGCTCTTTACCGAATGCTTCTTTACTCGAGAAATAATAGTAAAAAGAACCTTTGGCTACCCCTGCTCGCGTTAATACTGCATCGATACCTGAGGCCGTAAAGCCATATTCAGTTAAGTGCTCAAGCCCACTTCTAATTAATAAAGCCTTAGTGTCGGCATTAAGCGACTGTTTAGGAGGTCTGCCGCGACCTAGCTTGGCAACTACTGGCGACTTTTTTTTTGAAAGCGGTATTTTTGAAGCGGAGGTTTTTAACAGCGTTGCTGATACGTTGACCTGCATTGAATTTGAACCTTGTATTAAAATAATTATCAGGCAATTATAGACCGATCGTCTATAAAATAAAAGAGCTCTGTTTGAACCAAAAACATCCAGTGAATATTAGACTTGCAACTAGAAAAACTCAAGATATGAGGTTTTATAGTGTCAACATTTCAAATATATAGGCTTTAAAATATCAACAATTTAACTGCACCTTGAGTTCGTTACCTTTAAAATTTTAAAAAAACGCTGACGTCTCAAATTGTTGGAAGTGCACCAGTCAACATCTAAATTTACTGCATCTGCTCGTCTAAAAAGTTAAGCTTGTTTTTCTATACTGTCATTAATGAATCTATTGTTACTGGACTTTGGATTGCTGCATTTAGGATTTCTATCGTTGCTATTATTTTCACTTTTTGGGGACTGCTATTTTTATTCTCGCGACTAGTTTGAGCGACCTAGAGATACTGTTAAGAGCGCTATTATTCGTACAACCTAGTTCAGCTTTATAAATTTTCTTTATTCGATTATATTTACAAGCTTTGCTCTTGGGAACCGCGATGAATTTTATAAGGTGTACTTATGAGTCACACGCACACAAGATACTCGATATATTGAATGAAGCAATTGTTCACTCGACGGCTTTGTACGACTACAGTCCGCGCAAAATCGAGACGATGGTTAATTGGTTTCAACAGAAGGATATCGGCGGCTTTCCAGTGATCGGCGTAATCGGTGACGCCGATGAATTGATGGGGTTTGCAACCTACGGGAGCTTCAGAGCCTGGCCCGCCTATAAATATTCAGTCGAGCACTCCGTCTATATTCACGCTGATTACAGAGGCAAAGGTTTTGGTCAGGTACTTATGCAACAATTAATAACGAGTGCTCGAAGTCAGCAATATCATACGATGATTGCTGGTATTGATATTTTAAATGAAGCGAGTGTCGGCCTACATGAGAAGTTAGGCTTTACTCATGCCGGAACTATCCGGCAAGCAGGTTATAAGTTTGATCGCTGGCTCGACCTAAGCTTTTATCAATTATTACTCGAAACTCCCAAAAAACCAGTCGATGGTTAATGGTCCCGATAGCACAACCTCAAAATATCACTAGAGACGCTCAGATTTTTTTACCTATCTATCAAGCAGTTATCAAACGGCGCTAGTGAAAGTTTCTAAAAATTGGCTCGACGCAATAAATGCGCCTGCATCAATCATCGAGCGAATTATATTTCCGCCAAACTATGCGCTGTCAGGCTTTCTAAGTCAGTAACGTCTAGACAGGCTTGATGGGTAGCGGAGAGCACCACAGTCGGCGCGCAGTTGGCCAAAAATGCCTCCTGCCAGCGCGCCGCACATAAACACCATTTATCTCCAGGCTTTAGCCCAGGAAACTGAAACTGTGGGAGCGCAGTGGTTAAGTCATTACCCTGAGCTTTAGAAAAAGCTAAAAACTCTTCGGTCATCACAGCACAAACACTATGATTGCCTAGGTCACTCGAAGGCACATAACAAAAACCTTCCCGAGTAAAGCCTGTGTTTCCACAACACAGCTTTAAAGGTTGTCCTAGAACATTTTTTTCGTTTGCCACGGTTGTTGTCTCCTAGATATTAATTGGCAGATAATAAATCTGCAGAGGATCTTGCACCCAAGGTAACAGATATACTGCGTCGCCACGAAGCCTAGCTTCAAAAAATTGATGGCTGTTGAAGTATCTATCAGATAGTTGAAAGTAATAGTGGGTCTAATACACCCTAATTCTTACGCAGGTGTTTTTTGATCAGCCTTAGCGGTCTTCGATTAATTACAACTCAATATGTTTCTGCCATTTTCTTTAGACTTGTACAATAATTCGTCGGCTTTCTTGTATATTCGACCGACATCATCCACCTTATAGTTCTGCTCAGTGACTAGCCCCATAGATACCGTTACATACTTACTGGCTGTATTCGTTTTATGCGGGATGAGAAGACTCTCTATATTTTTCTTGACGAGTTCGGAGAAGGATACTGCCGATTGCTTGTCATCAGCATTAAATACTATACCAAATTCTTCTCCGCCCAGACGAAAACAATGATCCCCGCTCCTTCGAAGGGACTGCTTCAGTACCTTGCTGACAGCAATCAGAAGATCATCCCCAGCTTGATGCCCATATATATCGTTGTATTTTTTAAAGTAATCAACATCCAAAAACAAAAAGCCAAATATTTTTTTCGTTTTCGCAGTCGCTTTCAAGCTAGCATCGAACAGAGCTTCGAACTTTCTCCGATTCAAGAGCCCAGTTAATGGATCCGTCATCGATACTCTATCAATCTCTGCCTCAAGTTTACGAGCTTTGGTGATATCAAGATGAACGCCGTTCATTCGAATAGCCGCAC
Source organism: Pseudohongiellaceae bacterium (assembly GCA_047638515.1). Lineage (GTDB taxonomy): Bacteria > Pseudomonadota > Gammaproteobacteria > Pseudomonadales > Cellvibrionaceae > CANLBN01. Next base: position 12,448 of record JBLIME010000026.1, on the reverse strand, counting down.
CATTTGCATCTCGCTGAAACACTTTGCCTATATCATGTATCCATATCCATTCACCGTCGCCAGACTTCATCCGAAACTGGGCCTCGTAGACATCACTGTCGCCCTTCAAATGCATTTCAATAAGCTCAACGGTTGCATCTAGATCATCCGGATGTACAAGAGTTGTCCAGCGTGCAAAACCGTCGATCACATCGGCAAACATTTCATCGTTGACTCGGAAATCTTTATCTTTGTACTTTTTCTGAGTGACCCATGCTTCGTTGGCGACAATCCTCTGCTCTTGGGGGTAAAAATCCCAGCAGCCGATGTTTGCAGCGATCACCGCATCATTTAAACACTGAATATATTTTTGATTGATGCGATAGCTTGCATTTAGATGATGAGTATCCGTCGTATCCGATAGCGTACTCATAATGCTGCCATTATCACTCCTAATCAGCCTCATTTGAAAATGGCGCTGATTTTTTTCATAATCAAAAAAATACGGCTGTTTGATCGGCGCTTGAAGGCATTCTTTCAACCGTTGTTTGAAGGTCTGACGATCACCTTCGTCGAAAAGATCAAATAGACAAACCGCTTGCATTTGACGATGAGTTAAGCATCTAAAGAGGCGCTCCCTCTCGTTAAAAAAAAGATAATGACCGTTATCTGCATTAAATTCTGCAATCCCAAGAGGTTGCTCATTAATCAACGCTAACAGATCAATTTCACTCATATTTGGCTCTAAGTACGCTTATTATTATCGACAAAATTTAGTCTAATTGTGCAAATAATAAACGCTATTTTTAATCGATGCAATAACTAAACAGTGCTTATAGTGACATTTGAATCATCACGAAACGCTGCCAGCACATACGACTTCATTATCCTTAATTTGATCAAGCACACCCACGCCATTTAACCACGACTAACAGCAAACAAAACTTTGTAGATTTTAGACTCCGTCAAAGTTATTCATGCCTTTAATTTATTTTTAAAGAACTGTTGTAGAGATACACTGGGGGTTTGCAATACTCTGAGGAGTTAGTGCATCACAATTTTTTTAACGGCTGTTTCTAAGCACGGTTATTAGCGACTGTGGTCACAAAAGAAAATAAATAAGCCGATGAAGCTTGTCGTAGCCAATCCATCTCCATATTACAAAGCTATCGACTCATCCGCCTCGTAAATAACATCAAAATCAATTAAAATATTGCCATCAACGCATAGTTCAACGACTAGTGCTGATTTCTATTATGGCTTATATATCTAAGGGGATATTGTGAAAGAAGTAGATGAAAAATATTATGAAAGAGCCGACGCTCATATACGTTTATCAAATGATCAAATTTCAGCCGACGTTGGGCACGGTAAAGTCAGTGCTTCGTTTATGTTTGGTGCCGCAAGATTTAATGCTCATTTAACTGCGACTAGCTGGGATACTCAGAAGGAATTTTCTGAGGGAAAGGACGCAGCGATCAAATATTTTGTTAGCGAGTATCGCAAAATGTTGGTCGAGCATATGGATGATTACGAAATGAATTTCAATGACTATATGGCGGTCAAAGATTAAATATATTGTTTATTCATTAACGATTTTTCGGTGCCAGAAATTGCCTATGCCTTCCTGGCTAGCTGTTTTTCAGATGCGTGCTGCGACCACCATGATGATCGCAGGTATTAGTTAAGCTTAGTAATTGAGGCCATCGCTTGCGTTAAACGCTGAATATCAATATTAAATTGAAAACTGTTAATATTGGTATTCGCCAGCAACTAACGCAGAATTTATTTATAGGTCCACGCTAGTATGCGTGTGATTTTATTACCCTGCACCATCTCTAGTTCTCGTATGTCTACCGCACCCAATTTTTTGAGTAATTTTTTTGCTGGCTTAACATTCTCAATTTTGGAAATAAGGCTAGTAAACCAGCGACATTGTGTTGAAAAGGTCTGACTTTCTTTTATCAACTTTTTAAGGAACAAACGTTCGCCACCGCTACACCAGAGTTCTGCGCCTTGACCACCAAAATTCTGATTCGCGGGAGCGACTGGTAATTGTCGGCCACTAGCAGGCGGTTTAGCGACTTGTCCTTGTCGATTACGAGCAAGGTTATTGACTTTGCGCTGACCACTTCTTAACGCTTCGTCCAGCGATGCGTGAAAAGGTGGGTTGCAGACACTGACGTCAAAGTACTCCCCCCTTTGAATAATACCTTCAAAAATGTGATTTTTATCATGCTGTACACGCAGTGTAACGCTATCTTTAAGCTGAGAATTTTTCTCGATTATTTCAGCCACATTTTGAAGTGATTGGGTATTAATATCGCTAGCAACACAGCGCCACCCGTATATTTTACAGGCCAACAGTGGATATATTGCACTAGCGCCAGTACCGATGTCGAGCAGATTGATGGTTGATGCTGTATTGGGCATTATCTTCGTAGGGTCGGTACAGCCAAGTAATTGCGCCACATAGTGAATATAATCAACTCTACCTGGTATCGGCGGACACAGTGCCCCGACGGGGATATCCCAATCAACGACACCGTAATGATGGTGTAATAAGCTCCTATTAAGGGCCTTGACGGCCAATGGATCTGAAAATTCGATCGCGTTGTTACCATGAACATTGGTTTTCACATAGGGAGCTAGTTGTGGGTGAGTTTTTATGAGCGACTCAAAATCATAACCTTGCCTATGAATATTTCTCGGATGAAGGCCCTTAGGTTGATGCTTCGCTGAATGCTTCTGGCTTCGAGGCAATTTACTCATGTGAGATGTCCAAGGTGTCGGGTCCACAAGTTAAGTGGCGATTGGTATACTTACAATTGCAACCCTTAACTATCGGCTAGGAAGTAAGGCTTTGCGTGTAGACTTTTTTTTGCACTAGCTAGACAGTATTGATGCTTTGCCGATGTCAAAGGTCTTAACTTTTTTGATATAATATGTATCGATAGCGGTTGCATAATCTATTCAGCCATTCACAATAGGTTAATCAAGCAACATCTTTCACTAGGTTTGTTCAACCAATTCTTTGAACCGTACTAGCAAACAGTAATCTATAAAACAAACATCCGCTATAATAGATCTTAGTCTCAGGTAACACCCCTTTAACCCGCCGCTGTTAATACAGCCAAATCGGCGTTATTGGCCAAACGATTATAAAAACAACTTTCAGAATTGTTGGTTAACACTATGGCCTTCAATAATTATAAGGCACCACCATGGATAATAACGACATTTTAAGGCGCTTGCGTTATGCGTTGGAACTAAACGACAACAGCATGATCAAAATTTTTGGCCTTGCTGATCTTAAGGTCACCCGCGAGCAAGTTAGCAATTGGCTCAAAAAAGACGATGATTCAGATTTTGCAGCCTGCAATGATTTACTATTGGCTACTTTTCTTAATGGTTTTATTATTCTCAAGCGTGGTAAGCGTGAGGGTATGTTACCTAAATCCGAGAAAAAACTTAGTAATAACATCATTCTGACTAAACTGAAAATTGCGTTAAATCTTAAAGCTGAAGATGTTTTGTTGACCTTGGAGTTTGCTGACTTCGTGTTAAGCAAACATGAATTAAGTGCTTTTTTCCGTAAAAAAGATCACAAGCATTACCGTGAGTGTAAAGATCAAGTACTGCGTAATTTTATACAGGGGGTTCAACTTAAATATCGAGAAAATGAATGAATATTAAGCCGTTATAACACCATACGTTTTAACCAATAATGTCGAGCTTGACCCGACCCGCTACCCACATCAGAATTTTTCTTAGTGGCTAGGCTCGAGTAACGGATATTGTGGTGTCTGTTTTCAAACAAAAGAGCAGATAACAGAGACATTGACAGCAAGCTATTTTTCACGACAGACTCCGCGTCTAGATACTTTAGTTTATCCAGTAATCAGTTTGCACACTGAGTTGCTCATTACTTGCTTACATCAATTTATCCTCAACGTTAATCTACCCGATTATTGTTAGTCCGAAGTTGCTTTAATACTTTAGCATCTCGCTTTTTATTTGACGGTATCATCTCAGCCTTCGCACTACTTTTTGTATCGCTATATAATTTATGTACTTTCTACTTTGGTTTTATTGCCTGTCTCTTATGAATTTAATTATTACACTCACCGATCTTTTCAGAGGACCATCAGCGGCTTGATGCTAAAGTGTACGCTTCAACTTATTTATGAAAATAGTGAGGCTCTAGTTTTATAAGTACGTAATTTTTTATTCATATAATTCGTATTACCTGACTTTATTTTAATTGTTTATAACGACGCTAAAAAGTTTATATGAGTGCATATCTTATTGTCGACACTAAGATACATAATTTATAAATATATAAAAAATACATGAAGCTCGCTAAGTTCATCATAGAAAAAACGGGAGCGTTTATCAAGCCTGCGGAGGAGCCTTCGACATTAGCGCGCGCGAGCTATGGGCTCTGATTAGGATTGTTATTATCAACTTTCTAGAGATGGACAATGCTCAAGCGTTTTTAGAATCTGAAGAATATATTTCCGTTAAGTCACTACGCCTAAAAAGTCCAACATGCATCTTATTTGTTATTGATGATAGATAAACTGAAGCCTTAAGATAGAATATTTTTAACCTCAGTAAGCTGTGTGAAAATTTACGGTTATTAATTTACGAAATTATTTGTTTTAAATATTAAGGAACAATATGTATCAACAAATTATAAAATTTTGGTTTGAAGACACTAAAAAATCACAGTGGTTTAAAAAAGACGATAACTTTGATCGCCTCATCGTTTCAAAGTTTTCAGAGATACATAACCAAGCAACAAAAGGTGAACTATTTGCATGGAGAAAGACTAGTCTTGGTATGCTTGCGGAGATTATTGTACTGGATCAGTTTTCTAGAAATATGTTTCGTGATCAGCCCAGGTCTTTTGCCTATGACGCTCTTGCCCTGGTACTGGCGCAAACTGCTATTGCAGCTGGGTATGACTTGCAGTTGAGTGCAGAACAACGACGATTTCTTTATATGCCTTTTATGCACAGTGAATCACTGCTTATTCATCGGCAAGCGCTTAATTTATTTACAGAGCTCGGTATTGAGGAGGCGTTATATTTTGAGCAGAGGCACATGATCATTATAGAACAGTTTGGCCGTTACCCCCATAGAAACAAACTTGAAGGTCGCGCTTCTACCGACGAAGAAATAGCGTTTTTAAAGCAACCCGGATCAAGTTTTTAAATACGATTAGCTCATATAGTATCTAATTCACTGTTACAGTTCTACTGAACTACTCTGTGCAATCTGTCCTCCAAGCCTCGGCTTAAATTTTATGCTAAGTCTTGGTTCGTCTCGAGGATCTGTCACGATACTATGCATCAATTTAATGGTGACGATCTGTGCGAGTCTCCAACTACTAATTTATCAACGCTCAAGACCTCAAACCCAATATAAAATCGATGCTTTTATATTGTTCGAGCGAGCTTTTGAGCTCGGCATCAATTAACGTGACAACTGTCATGCGATTGCGGTGTTAGACATACCAAATGATTTATATCTTGTTTTTTTCGTGCCCAACAAATTAAAATAATATTTTCATCAGCGTGACCTAGTTGATCTTTTAGATCTGTTTGATCTAAAAGATCAAACAGATGCTTGATAAGTAGTTAACAGACTTAGTTATATTGAAGGCACTTGCTTTTAACTTGTCGAAGTGGATAGTCTTTCATTTAAGTCACCGATTTAATGTTAGTATGTAACCATTACTCGATCAATAAATTATCAACACACCGTCAACAGGCGATCGATGAACCGTCGACAAACCATTAATACGCTATGAATAAAAATGAACGCCAAGCTATTATTCGAAAAGTAACCTGGGTAGGTGGGTGCATTGATGCAGTATTAGCTTTTTTAAAAATGCTGGTGGGTTGGTTGGTTCACAGCCCTGCATTAATAGCCGATGGTTTCCACTCTCTTAGCGATCTATTAACAGACGTTGCCGTCGTTGTTTTTTCCCATTGGGCCCAAGCTGATCCAGATGAAGAGCATCCATATGGGCACCACCGCTATGAGACCCTAGGCACGGTTATTCTTGGCACCACCTTAATCGTCGTGGCCTCCGTCATCGCTTGGAATAGTGTACTTGCTCTCATTTACAGCAACTATGTGCCTAATCCTAGCTCCTGGGCGATCAGCATCGCATTAGTTTCTATTGGATCAAAAGAGTGGATCTTCCGATACACTATGTCGGCTGCAAAGCGTGTCAAATCAAATTTATTGGAGGCTAATGCATGGCATTCTCGGAGCGATGCACTGTCGTCAATAGCGGTACTCTTTGGCGTCATCGCGACTTGGTTTGGCTATGGCTGGGTTGAGTTATACGCCGCTATTTGCGTCGCCATCTTGATTGGTAAAATGGGTGTTACTCTTACATGGAATGCTAGCCAAGAGTTAATTGATCGCGGCATTGACCCCGACGACGCCGATGAGATCAAGAGCACTATTGAACAGACTCGTGGCGTTATTGATGCACATATGTTGCGCAGTAGAATGATGGGCAATCATATTTACTTGGATGTACATATCAAAGTAAACAGCGCTATCAGCGTGTCTGAAGGACATTTCATCTCTGAACGTGTGGTACAGTTAATTAAATCAGAACATGGTCACGTTCGTGACATTACGGTTCACGTTGATCACGAAGACGACTATTGTGAAACACACGATGATGCACATAACAGCCAGCAGCAGCAATCGTTAAAGCACCTACCAGAGCGTAAGGTAATCGAACAAGAGCTCAACGATAATCATATTGAGCCCGCACATCTTCAACTGCATTATCTGGGCAATCAAATTAATATGGACTTGATATATAGAGAAGAGCCTAAAGAATTAGATAAAATTAAAAACACACTTGACGGTTGGCTTACAAAAAAATCATGGCTCGGCAATTACACCTGTTATGTAAAAAAATAAATCGCAAACAACTGGCTGTTTGCAAAGAGCCCCAGTCAAGTCATATAAGTTAACGAGAGTCCTCTGGTAGCTTCTGAAGATACCCTATATTCATTACATCGCACTAAGGACTTTCGTGGCGGTCGGCATACATAGTCGACAAGGCGCTTACCCCTATCAATAGCACCGCCGTTTTAGACGCGATAGCTTGGACAATTAGTTGCCGACGTGGGTAAGCTTAGCAAATAGAGAAGTTGGCAGTAGCCATCAAAACTAGCGATACCCATATAATTATTTGCTAATGACTGCTGTGTTTACATCTGCAAATTTAATCCATCGTGTATATTTTAATTTCGCGGCAACGGTTATGCATTAACAAACTTAGCTTTGCTACTTATAACTGATTACTAATGATTGATAACTAAATAGTTCAATGATTTGTCTTTGGTGTTTGTTCAAATTCGTATAGAGTTGTTCTTCTGAAGAATTCTTGAGAAGGACTAATCTACCAAGATTTTGCTAAGTCCACACCCACTGTCGAATTTAGTTCCAGTCGTCGTCAGCGTTACACAGACAACTGACAGCAACTACGACGTTGCAGGCAGCATTAATTGAACACCTAACAATCAGTTACTTGCAGTAAATAGCCAGCAGCACATTCGTTCAGTAATCAACCAATCAATCATAAAGAGAGTAGACAATGAAACTCGAATCCTTAGCACTGCACCATGGCTATACGTCGGAGGACACCACCAAGGCCGCCGCGGTCCCTATTTATCAAACTACGTCTTACACCTTTGACAATACTCAACACGGTGCCGATTTGTTTGATCTTAAGGTAGCTGGCAATATCTATACCCGCATTATGAACCCAACAACAGCTGTCCTCGAAGAGCGCTTAGCTGCTATGGAGGGGGGAATCGCAAGTTTAGCGGTGGCATCAGGCATGACCGCAATCACCTATGCGATCCAGTGTATCTGCGAAGTTGGTGACAATATTGTAAGTACTAGCCAGTTATATGGTGGTACTTACAATCTATTTGCGCATACCTTACCCAAGCAAGGCATAGAGTCGCGGATGTTTTTAGCCGATGATTTTGAAGGCTTTGAAAATGCTATTGATGATAAAACAAAAGCACTTTTTTGCGAGTCGATCGGTAACCCTGCCGGCAATGTGGTGGACATTAAAAAATTAGCAGAGATTGCTCATAAGCACGGTATTCCACTGATTGTAGATAACACCGTGGCAACGCCATTTTTATGCAAGCCCTTCGAATTGGGTGCTGACATTGTCATCCACTCGCTTACCAAATATATTGGCGGTCACGGGACCTCAATTGGCGGCATCATCATCGACTCGGGAAAATTTGACTGGGTCGCTAACAAAAAGCGCTTCCCCGTATTAAATGAACCTGATCCTTCTTATCATGGCGTTGTTTACACCGAAGCGCTCGGACCTGCAGCATATATTGGTCGTTGTCGCGTAGTGCCCTTGAGAAGTACCGGCGGCGCAATTTCACCCATGAACTCTTTCCAGATTCTACAGGGTTTAGAAACATTAGGTCTACGCATGGAACGTCATTGCGAAAATGCCGAAAAGCTTGCAGAGTATTTAAACAATCACGAAAAAGTAGCTTGGGTTAATTACGCCGCATTACCAACAAGCCCTTATCATGCCCTTTGCCAAAAAATTACTAGCGGCAAGGCCTCTGGTATCTTGAGTTTTGGTATTAAAGGTAATGTTGAGGCTGGAGGTCAGTTTATTGATGCCCTAAATATGATCTTGCGCTTGGTCAACATTGGTGATGCTAAGTCTCTAGCTTGCCATCCTGCATCTACCACCCATAGACAGCTGAATGAGCAAGAACTAGAACGTGCAGGTGTTAGTCTTGATCTTGTGCGCATCTCAGTAGGTATCGAAAATATCGAAGACATTATTACCGATGTTGCTCAAGCATTAGATAAAGTGTAAAAGTCGATACTGATAAACTACGTTTCATTTAGGGGTGACAAGCAAACCTTTAAATGAAACAAAATTTATTACGCTACTTTATAAATAAAGCCTGTATCCAGGTTACTGTTGAACACCGATTAGATTTCACGTTAGCCTTTAAATATCTTTACTTTGATTTAATGCCTGTGGCAGCTGAGTTAGTCATTATTAAGACGCTTTAGCCTTAAAACTTTGTCTTGATAGTGGCTACAAGCCGCTACTGTCGGGCATTTATTGGGATAACGTCAAAGACTGAGCTTCATTAGTATATAGTCGTGAATGTACCTAGTCGCTTGATGTACGCTACCTCATCGTTTTGTTTTCGCAAAGCTAAAAACGCCGAGCTTGAGTGGCAGAATTATCAACACCGTAGAAAGGATGTCCAGCGCGGTATGATATCGTAACAATACCATCAACCAAAAATATAATAATAACGAAACTAGGTAGTAAATATAAACTGTTGGCTTAAGTAGGCACAGAAGCAAAACCAACCCTAGCGCAACTGCCGAGTGCGTGCTGTAGTCTAAACCTAAGCTAGCCCATAGCTGAAATATATTATCTATAGCCATAAGACCAAAGGCACTAGCGAGTGAGCCTGTCAACAACAGTAGTCGAAATTTGAGTAGATGTTGATTATTCGTTAGTAACTTATTAGTGAGTGTTAACTCAATAACTATCATCAAGGTGATTAACGGGATATAGATATCCGCGACAATAGACAAAGCCCCCTGACTCACTCCAAAAGGCTCTTAATAAAGTATCACAGAACTGTGATATTTTTGTGCTGAAAGATAGACACCAGTGACCTCGACCATTTAGAGATAGATAGCTCTATAGCTGCGCTCAAACTCTTCACAACAATACGATTAAATTCTTTAGATTTTACCTCGTTGAGAAAATTTTCATACCTTATGAGTTCTTTTGTTTCAATATCCTGATAAGCATATATAAAAGCCAGCAGGATGTCCTTCTCTATGACTGGACGGCTCTGTTCAGACAAGGTTTCAATTTGGTCTAGAAATGGCGATATATCGATGACTTGTTGCGGATGCGTGGCTGTCATCATCGCAGAAAAAATGGCAACACTGCTATGCTTTTGTAATTCAATATTCATATCAGTAGCACCAAGAAGCTGGTCAAATCTTTGAGCAAAATCTAGTCGTTCTGTGTTGGTTAATAATTGCGACTCCAGCGCCAAGATTTTACTATCTGCATCCGCGGTGGAGCTATTAGCCTCAGCTTGGGTAATTTGCCGACCTAAGTCAGATGCGTACCAGCTGAGCAATTGCTCGACATCTGCCGATGATAACTCGATAGCTAACGCACCTTTAACCATCACTAGTATCTCTGACGACAATATAGTCTGATCAATACTGGCCAGAATGAGTGCGTAAGCTGAGTCAGAAAATGTACTGCCTTCATCTTTCGCACTCTGCATACCAGCTTTCATTAATTTGGGAAACTGCTCAATCTGGCCCCTTAGACCCGACAGCACTATTAGCTCATCTAGCGACTTTTCTGAAGCGCTAGCGTAACTGGTGGGCGTGATCAATATGCCTATTACAAAGCACATCACGAGGTGGAAATTTTTGAGCGGTAACTTAATCATGGACTATTTAATCATTAATAATTGTTAATATGGTATCTATAAATCATCTATAAGCCTTTTGGCCTCGCTAACGGAGAAGCTATCAGATCTATCTAATATACTCGCACGACGACCAATTAATTCACAACGATAGGTAGAAAAATCGACTCTTCATGGACGCTTAATCCTGTTTTATTTATCTTCTCTCTTTGCAGCGATATCCTTCGTCATTTCATCTGTTACCCAGCTTTGAAAAGCTTTCATTGGATAAGTTAGCGCACGCTTTTTTTGGTGCACTAGATAAAAAGACTTCTCTGTTATTAAGAACTCGTCAAGAGGCGCAATCAACTTGCCGTTGGCAATTTCTTCACTGACAAAACCTATATCTGCAAGCGCAAAACCTAACCCATTAATAGCTGCCGATGTTGTCAACGAACCACTCGATAAGTATAAGCCACGTTTAGACTCTTTATAGCTGGCGCCAACTTGAGCGAACCAACGCTGCCATTCATCTTTTCTTTTTGGGATGTGTAAAAGCGTATAATTGAGTAGATCACTAGGCGAGTTGATGCCTTTTCCATTCAGTAGGTCGGGGTTACAAACGGGCACTTGTTGATAGTGTCGCAGTAGTTGTACCTCAATACCGGCCCACTCACCATTGCCAAAATAGACGGCCATATCGGTTTCATCTCGATCAAAGTCAATCAATCCTGAGGCCGCAGACATTTCTATTTGTATATCGGGCTGTGCTTCATAAAAGCTGCTAATTCGTGGTAACAACCAACGCGTTAAAAATGCAGGAGCGAGGCTTAAATGCAACTGCCCTGCTTGATGTGTAGAAATAAGCTTTTGCGTGGAGCGATCTATCTCGTAAAGAGCTTCTTGAATTGACTGATAATAGTCCTCACCAGCCGCAGTTAAGCTGATGCGGCGAGTTCGCCTAATGAAAAGTTCGATCCCTAAAAACTCTTCAAGACTTTTCACTTGATGACTAACGGCCGACGGTGTGACAAAAAGCTCGACAGATGCGGCTTGAAAGCTTCCTAGTCGTGCAGCTGCTGTAAAGCTTTTAAGGGCGGTAAGTGGTGGCAGACGATTCATCATAGTCCTTGATTATCCTTTAATATCTGTCATAGGTGAATTTTTCTCAACTATACCATGAAATTAGATCGTTTGTTTTCATGCCCAGCTATCCCTAATATATCATTCTTAGTTTAAACAATTGTTTCAAACTTTGAACTCTGGAGGCTAGTTATGAATTTCGACACTACTGATTATTCAACCGATGATCTAGGTCAAGTTGACGTCAATTGTTATACGCCTAATTCCTGCGCCCCGAGCTCTAAGACAGTCTCTTCTTATTCTTTCAGCTTTTATGCTGCCGTCAAAAGGCACTTTATTGCAATGATGAACAGCTGGATGCTCTAAGATTTATTTCGGCTATATAAATTACCACCTCTATGTTCATTTAGTCAGACATAGTTTTTTGGGGGGCAGTTATCTGCCCCTTTTTTTTGTTTAAAAATTGTGTTTTTTCTAGCGTGCTTAGATTCTTTAACTACGACCTTTAGCTTTTACACAGCAACGACGACCTACCTAATTCTCTCTGTTGTTAACTCAACACGAGAATAATAATCGATCTTAAGTTTGTTTCCCATGGTCCGCTGCCGTCGATGTAGGTACATCGAATTTTTTCTAGATATGTATCGACCGTTTATTGAGTGGCTTATTATTTTTAGTGGGGGGCAATGCAAGAGATACTTTTTTTATGGCAACACATGTTTCAAACTACTGAATAGATCTCAAAATAACTGTTCAACGTTATAGATGAATATTTTTCAGGTACGCAGTGAAATTAGATCGTTTGTTCTAACCATACTGAGCCTCTATTATATTTCAAAGCATCAAAGTGTAATTCAAATTTAATATTATTAGGTGGCGCAGATGAATCT
>JBLIME010000025.1:0-18371 GCA_047638515.1 Pseudohongiellaceae bacterium | reverse complement strand
AGTTTTTAGTACGTTTTCCGCATCAGCTAGCAGTGGGACAGCTTTAGGTGAGACGAATGAAGTAACTTCTATTTTGTGAAACCTAAGTGCTGATAACCGATTCAGTAAACGAATCTTGTCCTCGGTGGAAACCATATTGCCTGCACTTTGGAGTCCATCTCGCATGCCCACTTCCTGAATCAGAATAGGCTCCCCTAAAACTTCAATCTTTGGTGGTATCAGCACTTTCGCCTCCTGTAATTCGGTTGATTTGTTCCTCATTCAGACCAATATCTTCAAGGATTTCTTGATTATGAGCACCCAATTTTGGACCTAACCATCGGGTAGTCGCCGGAGTAAGAGACAATTTTGGCACTGTGGCTGGCATGTAAAGTTCTTTTCCAGATTCCAAGCTGTGGTGTTCTATCGCTCCACGAGCCTTTAACTGAACGTTATCAAAGACTTCCGCCACCGAGTTAATGCCCGACGCAGGAACAGCAGCCTGCTCAAGAATAACCAACGCATCCTGCAAAGTGAGGGATTCTGACCAGGCAGCTAGTATTTCATCCAGCTCTTCATAATCTTTTGCGCGCCCTTCGTTATGTTTGTAGCGTGGGTCTTTGGCTATATCCTCACGACCAATAGCGTGCATCAGACGCTGAAAAATACTATCCCCATTAGCGGCTAAAACTAGATATTTTCCATCAAGAGTCGAGTAAGTATTAGAAGGCGAGATACCAGATAACCTAGAACCAGTGCGTTCGCGAATAGAGCCATCAACGCCGTACTCTGGGATCAGACTTTCAGTAACTGCCAGGACTGATTCTACTAAAGACACATCCACAACTTGACCTTCTCCTGTTAATGAAGCGTGACGGAGTGCGACCATTGTTCCGATAACACCGTACAAAGATGCCAATGTGTCACCTATACTTACGCCAGTCCTGACTGGTGCTTGATCTGGGTAACCAATCAGGTAGCGCAAGCCACCAATCGCTTCTGCAATCGATGCAAATCCAGGTTTTTTGGCATCAGGTCCAGTCTGACCATAACCTGAGACTCTGAGCATGACTAGATCAGGATTAAGTTCTGATAATTGTTCCCAGCCAATGTTCCACTTCTCTAATGTACCCGGACGAAAATTCTCTATTACAACATCGGCATCTCGAGCCAAATCACGAACTACTTGCTGGGCCACCTCATCCTTCAGGTTGAGTGTCAGGGATTTTTTGTTTCTACTTTGCGAATACCACCATAGAGAGGTGTCTCCGTCCATTTTTCGCCATTTGCGTAGGGGATCACCGATCTTTGGAGGTTCGATTTTAATTACATCCGCACCAAATTGAGCTAACAAGGCACTTGCATAGGGCCCAGCAATCAGAGAACCAAGTTCGATCACTTTAACGCCAGACAGTGGTCCAGCTTTTGATTTATTCATACTTACTCCTAACCAAAGGGCAGCCACAAAACGAGTTGTGGAAACGCAGTAAACAATATGACGGCGAGTATCAATAGTAAGAAATACGGAAAGGATCCACGAGCCACTGTTCCAATCGAAATATTTCCTGGTGAAATTCCTTGAATCACGAATAGATTTAGGCCTACAGGAGGCGTGATTACAGCCATCTCACAAACTATTGCCATAACGATGCCAAACCAGATCGGATCATATCCAAAGGTTTTGATAATTGGCAGTAGCAACGGAGTCGCTATCAGGATTACCGATACGACATCCATAAACATACCCATGACGATCAATAATAAGAACATAGCAATTAAAACCGTATACTGGTTGAAGCTTTGATCGACTATCCAGCCCACCAGTTCCTGTGGTATACGTAGCCGAGTCAACAGGTAACCATATACTAAAGCACTGGATAGAATGGCAAGGATCATACCGGTAGTACGAGTCGCGTCGCGCAACACCTTGAACAATAATGGAGTAGTCAAAACACGCTTATAGCCAGCGATCAATAGAGCTCCAAGACAACCTACCGCCGCTGACTCGCTTGGCGTTGCTATGCCGAAGTAGATTGACCCCAAGACTGCAAAAACGAGTAGCAGTGCTGGGATTGTGACTATCCAGGGATTAACGTAGTTTTCTTCCTCAAGCTCACTCAATTCTACTGTTGGCATCAACTCAGGTTTATACCAACCAAGGATTAACAAGTATGCCATCATCATCAGAGTTACAATGATGCCTGGGATCACTCCAGCAATAAACAAAAAGCCAACCGATTCTCCTGCTACCAAACCGTATAGAATCAGACCGACGCTCGGCGGTATTAACAACGCCAGACTACCTGCTGAGGCAACTACACCGGTTGCAACGGATTTATCATAGCCGGCTTTCAGCATTTCAGGTATAGCAAACTTACCGATAGTTGCTGCCCCTGCCAGCGATACCCCGCACATAGCACCAAACACCGCACAGGCAAATACGCTAGCTATTGCAAGAGACCCTCGAATTCTGCGCAGACTGATTCGGATGGCCCTATATATATCGCTTCCAAGGCCGGAAACGAAAATAATTTCCCCCATCAAAATAAACAATGGTACCGCTATCAAAGTGAAACTCGCCATACGGTCGTACATGACACCAGGTACTGCTGATAAGGCGTCAAAACCTTGCAATAAGATAATGCCAGCAATGCTAACGACCCCAAGCGAGACGAATATAGGTACACCAATCGCCATCAACACAAACAGTGTTGCAATAGAAATGATCGAAATAGTAGTACTGTCCATTAGGATGCTTCCTTATCTTCTATTGTGAGATTAATAAATTGCTTCAAAGATTCTAGTGAAAAAGCCAAAAATCCCAGCGGTATCACCGAGTAAGCTATCCACATGGGAAATGAGAGTAAGGATGAAGACGTTGTTTTGGTTTCAAATGCATGGATTGTCATTTCGGCACCAAACCAAAAAACTATGGCACCGAACAGAAAACTGATTATCAATGTAATAGCGTGGCAAACATGTTGCCACTTAGGTGTCATTAAGTTGGTGACTAGTTCTACGGAAACATGGCCTTTATTTGCGTAAAGCGCTGCCATTGGAAGCACACCCATCGCTACCATTAGGTATTCAGTCAACTCTAGTGAGGACTGAGTTGGACTATGAAACAAATAGCGGGCTATGACCTCGGACGTCACAACACACAGAGTGCCCAGAATGGCAATCTGTGCAAGCCTGAAAGTAATCAAAGTGAGGTAGTGAGCAAGTTTGAACATGACGATGCTCCAAAAATAAGCCCCGGTCTGACCGGGGTGTAATTAAGAAAAGTTTATTATTGATTCTTTTTAGCAAACTCAATGTAACGTTCTCCGTCACCGACCTCGCCTTTCCACCAATCGTAAACAGGTGCCACGGCATCTTGGAACACGGCCAGCTCTTCAGCGTTAGCGAGGTGATAATTCACGTTGTTCTTTTCAAACAAACCCTTAGCATCGTTCATATAAGCTTCAAGTAGCGCCAATTGCTCCTGACCTCGTTCATTCGCAGCCTGTTGAAATATCTCTTGAATATCCTTAGGTAACTTGTTCCAAGTTTTGAGATTAATGGCCAAAGCAGTAGAAAAGTAGGACATATTAACTACCGTAATATTATCCAATACCTCATAAAGCTTACGACCAATACCTGTTATCAAAGGTCGTGATGTAGCATCAATAGCTCCGCGTTGAAGCGCTATATATAGATCACCTGAACTCATTGAAGTTGGCGATGCACCGATTAATTCCATTGCACGACTAGCGGCAGAACCACTAACGGCAATCTTTTTACCTTTAAGATCTGAAGGTTTCCTGATGTTAAAACCTTTACCGTAGAGTTGGTAAGGGCCTCCGGCCGCTGTGTTTAGCACCTTAACCCCACGTTTCTCCATCGCTTGATTAATACCTAAGTCCCATAGCCCAGCATCGAGACTTTTTTGCATAGCACGCGGGTTGGGCCAAAGGAATGGCATACTAGCAATACCCAATTCAGGCACTGCACCGGTATTGTAGGTATCCATAGGAGCAGACATATCTATATCTCCGCGCTCCAACGCACTAAATTCCTCTTTTCCACCAAATAACTGCTTCGAATGGAATATCTCTATTTTTACACGACCGTCACTACGCTCCTCAATCTTTTTGGCAAAACTAAAGATAGGGTCAATCAGATAATTGTAAGATGTAGGCCAATAGGTGGAAAAAGTTAACGTATGTTCGGGTGCGGCAAATACCACTCCAGAAAAACTAATAGCAAGCGACATAACCATAAGCTTAAATTTGAGTAACTTAAACATGTTTTATTCTCCAGTAATTTTTTATTATGTATCATTTTGGTATACCAAACGCTAAATAAACCATATTAAACTTATTTTTACAATATTTTACTCACTAAATCTACTTTTAATTAGTCATAAAAAGTCGCCATATGTAGTTTAAATTGCTGCTAAGTTGATTTAAACGATATTATTTGGCAAAATACTAAATAGAAAATTAATCTAATTGGTATACCAAAAAAGAAAGTGAGTTAATTAATTGAAATCATTAAGCGAAACTGCCCGCACCATGATTGAAGAGCTGATCCTGTCTAGAGAGTTGGTCGTCGGCACCAAGGTGACCGAGCGTGACCTTGCAGAAAAGTTAGATATGTCAAGAGTGCCTGTACGTGAGGCAATCAAGGACTTATTGATGGTGGGCTTACTAGGACGAGTTGGCACCCGTGGTGTGATAGTACGTAAGCTCGATACCGATGAGATCGAGGAGATATATGCGATTCGGATGATTTTAGAGGCGCGCGCAGCCAGGCTTGCTTCAGAAAGAATCACCCAACAATCACTACAAACTTTGCAACAGCTACATCAAGATATGAGAGAAGCTTTCAAAGAGGAAGACTATGCAAGCTATTATGAATTGAACTTGAAATTTCACAAAGAAATCCATCAGGCTGCTCATACACCAAGGCTGATTGAAATTATCGCGATGGTTATGAAGGAATCTTTATTACTTCGTAGCCGCGGGCTGGTTGACCGAGAAAATCTTCAGATGTCACTAGCGGAACATCAGAATTTGTTAGATGCGTTGATTAATCGAGACTCCGAACTAGCAGAGATTTACATGAAAAGACATATACAAAGTGGCTTGAAGCGACTGCACCTAGATGACGAAAGTAACGAGCTTAGTTAATACATAAAATGAGCTATTAGCTGGAGTCGCTCAGACTTAATCCATTAGAAACACTGACTGACTTCAATATAACATGGCAGTTATCAACTCATAATGAACAGAGATTGATAGACAAAAATTGAATGCCTGCTTTTAGGTTGCGGCCATTAGAATATGACTGTTGATTCCGAGTGGAAAACGATATCCGCGACATAGTTGATTTTTATTTGTACAACTTGATTAAACAAATTATCACTAAGTCGATAAAACTCTACGTGCTATCAATAGTTATTGTTTTGAATGACCCTCATTTGAGGCCGACGCATTTATGAACCTAAAACTCGAGGGCCTATTATTCGCCACATCACTTATAGAAGATGAGGTCTTATTCCTGTGAAACTCCAGGCAATTTATTAACCAAGATCAAAAATTAGAGCTTGTACTTTATCGTTACTGCCTGATGTTATATTTACTTGTAGTTGCTTATTGATTTCTGCACCTTCACCTGCTTTTAATCGCTAGCCATCGATTTTAATTTCACCTTTAATTACATGTACATAAACCGAATGACCTCGTTTAATTGCAATTAGCACGTGCTGATTGGATTGCATAAAGAGTTGAGACGGGCTTAAGTCTTGCTTAATGAATAACTGTCATCGCCCCAATTTTTGTCCAAAGTTTTTTTGTTGGTAACTTGGTTTGCCATTGCATACATCAGGCTCTATCCATGTCTGTAGAAAATTTAATGGCTCACTATTACTGGCATTATATTCACCATGTCTGACACCACTGCCAACTGATATCAGTTGAAGCGGCAACTATACTCAGATCTATATAGACCTGGAAACTGGTCAGGTCAGGCCATTCAATGCTTTGAAATTGCAGAACGTTCTGGCTCATCACAAACAGTACGCTTATTAGAGAATATCGCACCAAACTTGGCTATCAATTAAATTCTTCAAGTTAATATAATGCCAAGTGATGGCATGCAAGCTTGATAAGGACAGCTTGAGCTTAGGAAAGATTATATCCTGATAGGAAAATAATATTTGTTAACAACTCTATTGTTGCACTTTTTAAGATTTTCACATCACATTCCTAAAGAGTTAACAACTTTGTTTATTTTAAGGAAATACCACCCCTTTTAAAATCAATGACTTAGAGAGAACTTTGTTAACCACTTAATTATCTCCCCCACTTCAAAAGCCGACTCGAGATGTCATTTTTTTAGCTTCAACGAACCATAAGATAGCGTCGCCAACTACCTGTATTTTAAAACTATTGTTGCGAACTGTTTAGGCGCTCTCCACGGCTTGGTTCGTAATAACTAGCCAATCTATAAGTGGTCACACGTTCAGAGCCGTATACAGTTCGTCACTGATTGACTGTCACTAGCCTATGGATGTGAGAGCTTCATTTTACCCTCCTCGTTAAGAACTGGTTAATGCGAGACCAGTAGGCCCTTGGCCGACAGATACCGACCGCTGTTTTAGAGTCGTTAAATTGACCGCCAATAACTCAGCTGCGAAACCTCTCACACGATCCCATTGTCATCATAAGCGCATGATAATTATCGATTGATGAGAGTCAATCTCTGTATTCATTATTATCTGCAACTATTGAAAATATAACTATTGATCCTAGTATTACCTGATTTGCTGTTGATATTTTATATTTTGATACAACTTACCGAGTACAACAAAATTTTAACAATACCAATCACCTATTTTGGAGACACAATGATAAAAGCCTATGCAGCAATGAGTCCCGGCGCAAATCTAGAACCTTTTGAATTTGAGCCCGGTGCCCTTGGAAAGAACGAAGTTGAATTAAATGTTGAGTCCTGTGGTATTTGTCACAGTGACTTAAGTATGCTCGACAATGACTGGGGCTTCACTCAATATCCATTTGTGGGTGGTCATGAAGTCATCGGTTCGATTGCAGCCATAGGTGACGAGGTAACAAATGTAAAAGTGGGCCAGCGTGTTGGTCTTGGCTGGCACTCAGCTTATTGCAACAGCTGCAACACCTGTGAGTCGGGTGATCAAAATTTATGTGCTCAGGCGCAACCGACTATCGCTGGCCGTCACGGGG
Organism: Pseudohongiellaceae bacterium; assembly: GCA_047638515.1. GTDB lineage: Bacteria > Pseudomonadota > Gammaproteobacteria > Pseudomonadales > Cellvibrionaceae > CANLBN01. The sequence continues at coordinate 11,145 of JBLIME010000025.1, read as the reverse complement.
GCTTTGCTGAACAAGTTCGCGCTCAAGCAGTTGCGGTTGTGGCACTACCCGAGGGCATAGATACAGACTCTGCCGGCCCCTTGTTTTGTGGCGGCGTTACCGTATTTAACCCACTTATACAGTTTGATATAAAGCCAACGGACAAGGTAGCAGTAATCGGTATTGGTGGTCTTGGTCATATTGCCTTGCAGTTTTTAAATGCATGGGGATGCGAAGTTACCGCTTTTACCTCGAGTGAGCATAAAAAAGCGGAAGCGTTGACATTGGGGGCCCACAAGGTGCTGAACAGTCGTTGTGGCGATGAGCTGGAAGCTGCATGTGGCTACTTTGACTTCATTATTTCGACCGTCAATGGAAAGCTGGATTGGAATGCATATTTATCGACTCTTGCACCTAAAGGCCGACTACATTTTGTAGGTGCTACACTAGAGCCATTGGATATTGGGGTGTTTTCTCTAATCGGCGGACAGCGCTCAGTCTCGGGATCGCCCGTGGGTAGTCCCGGTACAATCAAACAGATGTTAGATTTTGCGGTACTTCATAGAATAAAGCCCGTCACTGAATACTTTAAATTTGATCAGATTAATGAGGCGCTAACGCGACTTCGAGAAGGTAAAGTGCATTATCGTATCGTTTTAAGAAGAGACTAGACAAGCAAAAGGCCACTGCGGTGCGTGAGCGTCTGTTAATGCGCGATAAAGAAATCGAACAGTTTTGTTCGATTTCTTTATCTAATCGAAGCCGCCAGCTTGCTCAGTGAGTCATTAAATATTGTTGGCTTCACCAAAGAATTCATCGAAGGCACTTTTATAAGCCAGTAGAAGCACAATACTTGTCATTACAGGAAAAGCAATTGAGCCCGTGTTATCCCAGATAGAGTAAGCCAAGCCGATTAAAAAACTTGAAACTACAGTGATGGCAAGGGCTGCACATATTTTATTAACCATACTAAAACCTCTTAATAATTGTAAAAGTTCGTCAACATCAACTAAATTAACTATGCTTCATTTGTAACCAGATTGGTCAGCCAATCTGCTGTTCTTAATAATCGAGCATCATCGCCTTTTTCTGACACAAGTTGTACGCCTATTGGCATATCATTTGACCCTTGCAGCAATGGTAGGGTAACCGACGGCATGCCACAAAATGTCCATGGCGTGCAGAATATTGGGCTGCCAGTAGAGTCGAGTCCAACAGGAGCTTCACCAAGTGTCGCAGGTGTTAGAATCGCATCATATTCCGACATTATTTCGTCCATCGCGGCGTTTAACGCCTTGATATGCTCGATCGCCACGTTATAATCTACCGCTAAATAATGATTACCGCGCTCAATTAATTCACGCAAAACAGGACTCATCGCCTCTTTTGAACGAAAATAATCCTTTTTAAAGTTCTTAGCGATGTCCGCTTCCATAATGATTTTATGCCATTCGTAAACGTCTTCCAATAAGTGCGTCAAATCTATCTCTTCAACAGCTTCGCCTAAAAAGCTAACTAGCTCAGAAAATCCCTCTTGCACATCGGCATCAGCTTGTTCCCAAGCGGGTGTTTTAATAAAGGCCAAACGTGGCGGCACCAGCGGTCCGGCTTTTATTAATTCTAAAATTTTCGGTGCCATGCGAGTTCGCATTGAGGGATCGCGCGGATCGTATTGCATCAGAGCTTCTGCCATAAGCGCTGCATCACCGACATCGCGAGCAAATATTCCAACTTGATCGAGTTGTAACGACTGTAATAAGGTTCGATGACGAGAGATAGAGCCATAGCTTGGTTTAAAGCCGACGACACCACAAAAAGAGGCTGGTCGTATAACCGAACCATTCGTTTGCGTTCCTATTGCCAAGGGCACCATATTAGCAGCAACCGCCGCCGCCGAGCCACTCGACGAACCACCAGGTGTACGAGTTGCGTCGAGGGGGTTTTTAGTTTTTCCAGGCGAGTAGTAGGCAAACTCTGTCGTGACTGTTTTACCCATAATAATTGCGCCCGCCTTGCGCAAAAATTCAACAGAACCTGCATCCGCCGCCGGAGTGCGACCTTTATGAATAATACTACCGTCCTCAGTAGGATAGTCATGCGTATCGAAAACGTCTTTGACGCCGACTGGAATACCTTGAAGCAGGCCGGTCCGAGCACCTGATTTTCTCAGTTTGTCGGCGACTCTAGCTTGTGCAAGAGCCTGTGGGGCGTCAAAGTGTGCCCAGGCACCAACAACTTCCTCGTGAGCATTAATCTGATCAATATAAGCTTGCACCAGCTCTACAGAACTAGTTTGGCCTGCATCGATAGCTGCTACGGCAGCACTTGCACTAAGTTCAAGCAATTTCATAAGACATTTTCTACGGTTGTTGATATTTTTATAGTAGTGGACGTGTATAGACGTCGTGCTTAAATCTACTAAGTCTGCTAAAACTGGCGGACTTAGTAGAATGATTGCCTAGCCAAATAAGACCACTGGCAACCACAGTGCGATACCAGGGAACTGATATAACAAGAACATTGCAAAAATAACGATTGCAAGATATGGCATTATGCCGGCAAAAATCTCCATTAACTCTACCCTGCCCTTAGCGACGCCTTTTAAATAATAGGCGGACATCGCCATGGGAGGGGTTAAGAAGGAGGTTTGTAGATTGAGTGCCACCAACACACCAAAAAATAGAGGGTCAATACCAAAGACACTTAATAGAGGTAAGAAAATCGGAACGAAGATAATAATAATCTCACTCCACTCTAAAGGCCAACCTAGGAAAAAGATGATTAACTGAGCGATGATCAAAAAGCCAACCGCGCCCACACCCAAACCCAAAATCCATGTTTCGATCAGACTGTGACCACCAAGATAGGAAAACACTGACGCGAAGGTCCAAGAACCCACAAACAACCAACAAACCATGGCTGAGGTTCGCGCGGTTAGATAAACCGCCTCTTTGAGGCGCTGCCAGCTTAATGAACGATACAAGGCCGCCAACAATAAACCACCGGCAGAACCGACTCCAGCTGCTTCGGCAGGCGTAGCAATGCCCGCAAGAATAGATCCAAGTACACCCATGATTAAGACGAACAAAGGTACAAAAGAGGTGAACAGCTGGACAACAATTTTCCCCAACGGTGGCACATCTTCTTGTTTTGGCTTTGGGGCTAAGCTTGGGTTTATCATTGCACGGGCAATAACATAGAGCATATACATGCTTGCAAGCATTATTCCTGGGAATAGCGCTGCAGCGTAGAGACGCACGGGTGAAACTTGTGCAATTGCCGCATAGACGATTAGCATAATGCTGGGGGGAATCAATATTCCAAGAGTTCCACCGGCGCAAATAACACCAGAGGCTAATCTTTTGTCATAACCTGCATTGAGCATAGCTGGCAAAGCTAGCAATCCCATCAACGTCACAACAGCACCCACAATGCCCGTTGCAGTGGCAAACAACGCACAGGTGGCCAATGCAGCAATTGCCATTGAACCAGGTACATGTCGGGTAGCCATTTGAATGCTTACAAATAGTCTGTCAATAATGTTTGCGCGCTCAACGATGTAGCCCATAAACAGAAATAAGGGTATCGCCACTAGCACATCATTCGACATCACAGAGAAGGTATTCTGCACAAATAAATCGAAGATTCTATTATCGAATACATTAACCATCCAATCAGCTTTAGCGTAGGCGTAATAGCCAAAGCCAAGACCCATAGCGATGAGTGTAAAAGCGATTGGAAAGCCAAGTAAGACGATGGCGATAAATAATACCAGCATCATAATTGCAATTTGTGGATCCGTCATTTGGCTAACTCTCCAGTTTCTTCATTTGTATTTAGCGCCATAGTCTCTGTTTCTTCAACATCGTCTAGGCGTGCTGGCCATGCGCCTGTTCGAATGCAAATAACACAACGATAGGCCTCTGCGATACCCTGGAGTAGTACCAGGAAACCCGCTAGCGGTATAATTGTTTTAAAGAAATAAATTTGAGTACGCGCGGGGCTACTCCAACTCACTTCTTTGTAACGCCATGAGTCTGAAGCAAATTCATAACCGTAGTAAACCAGCGCAAGACATCCAGGCATTAAAAAGATTATATATAGGGTTAGATCGAGACCAGCACGGTACTTAATCGGTAATAGTCGATGAATTACATCACCGCGAACATGGCCACCACGCGAGAGCGTGTAGGCTCCTGCCATCATAAACAGCGAGCCATACATTTGTACCGCCATATCGAATGCCCACGATGTGGGCGCGTTTAGTACATAGCGCACAAACACTTCAAATACTGTCGCAAACGTTAACAACACGATGCACCAGGCAAACATCTTGCCCATCCATGCACTCAGGCTATCAACAAAATATAGAAAAGGATTCATAATTTTTACTTCAAGAGGATAAAAAAACCACATGAGACAGAGCTCACATCCCTTAAAAAAAGAAAAAGACGACACAGAAATGTGCCGTCTTTTTTTAACACTTTTTTAGTCTTGCTTAACGTAAATTAGCACGTTTCAACTTAGCCAAAGTAGCGATCGTAAGCAGCCTGATAATCAGGTGCATTTTGCAGTTCAAAACCGCCAACACGAACCATCCATGCTTTTTGCGAGGCAACAACTTTTGCAAAGTAAGGGTCCTTCATAAAGCGCGGTAATACAGCATCCCAAGCTTCTAGCTGAGCAGCCATAATTTCGTCTGAAGTACGACGAACGGTTACACCGTGTTCTTTCTTCAATATTTCAAGATCTTTTGAATAGCGATCTTGAGCTTTCCATGACATATCTGCAGAAGCGGCTTCAGCAGCGTACTTAAGGATTGCTTTATGCTCGTTTGAAAGCGAATTATAGGTCGTCTTGTTAAAGATGATCTCGAAAGATTCCTGCGATTGGTGAAAGCTCGCTAGATAGTAGTTTTTGGCAACATCTTGCATACCAAAATCTTTGTCAGATGTGGGGTTATTGAATTCTGCCGCATCAATCAAGCCACGCTCCATTGCCGGCTGAATTTCACCGCCTGGAAGTTGCACTACTGACATACCCATTTCTTGCATAACATTTGCTGCAAGACCAACAGTGCGATATTTCAGACCTTTAATATCGGCAACCGTATTCACTTCTTTAGTGAACCAACCAAATGGTTGAGCTGGCATTGGGCCCGAGAAAAAACCAACAATATCTAATTCCAGGACTTCGTCCATCATTTCATTATACAGTTCTTGACCACCACCATAGTGAATCCAACCTAACATCTGGTTAGATGTCCAACCCCAGCAAGGACCGGTGCCGAATAATGACGCCGCCGCATTTTTACTGTACCAGTAAGCTGATACCAAATGCGCGCCGTCGATAACGCCCTTACTTACAGCCGTTTGCATCTCAGATGTTTTAACGACTGAACCTACGTCTAAATAATCAATTTTTAGTGAGCCGCCAGACATTTCGTTAACACGACGCACATAGTCTTCAGCGTACTCTTTAAATATACCACCACCCCATGCACCTTGTAACTTTAGTACTTTAGCGTTTTCATGGCCAGCTGCAGTTCCAACCATTGGTAAACCAACAGCCGCTGCTCCAGCTGCGGCAAAAGCACCACTTTTCAGAAACCTACGTCGACTAGAGATTGGCTCTTTAGTTTTGACTTCGTTTTTAGTGTTATCAGACATTATATTTCCTCTCTTATTTTAATAGTACTTGCTTTTATTATAACTTCTTCGGTGATCCTTAGTTGTTACCGCACGTTTAAGTACGCCTTGGAATTTATGCTTAATTCACCATTTAAACACAAACATTTTATTATTTTCGAGTTTTATACCAGCTGGTCTCGTGGTGTAAGATCGGCAACTATTTTGTCGAGATTATCAAGAGCACGAAACCCCATTGCATCTCGAGTCTCTATTGTCGCACTGCCCACATGGGGTAATAAAAAAGTATTCGTCAACGTTTTATAGCGAGGATCAATATTAGGCTCATTATTGAAAACATCAAGCCCTGCGGCGAACAGCTTGCCAGACTGTAAAGCTTGTATTAATGCATCGTCATCAACTATTGCACCGCGAGATGTGTTCACAACGATAGCGTTGTCCGGTAAAAGTCTGATTCGCTGCGCGTTCAAAAAATGGTGGGTAGCAGGCGTCGCCGGGCAGTGGATCGATAAAATATCACTGTGCTGAAATAGCTCCTCGGCACTATTGTGGTAGATCGCACCCTGCTCAACATCGACAGTAAGACGACTACGAGTATAGTAATGAATCTCCATACCAAAGCCTCGGGCGAATTGAGCCATAAACAGACCTACTCGACCCATTCCCAAGATTCCAAGACGCTTGTTAGACACCTGAATACCCAACTGATGTGCGGCGGTCCAATCGGCCCAGGTATCGGTACGAATCTGTTGTTGCGCCTCATACCCACGGCGAGCAGCACCAAGCATAAGCAACATTGCAATCTCAGCGGTGGCTTCGCTTAATACTTCTGGCGTATTGGTCACAATGATTCCGCGAGCTTTCGCGGCATCGAGATCAACGTGATCATAGCCGACAGAGAAACAACAAATCGCCTTCACACTTACGGGCAGACGCGCGATGACCTCGCCTCGCAAGTTTTCTGTATGGCAGGGAATAATTACCTGTACACCTTCAGCAAGTTCTAATAGTTCATCGGTGCTATAGATTGTATCTGCACTATTGAGACGTGCGTCGTAGTCGCGCATTAGGCGCGCTTCGACGGCTTCCGGAAGTTGTCTGGTGACCAACACGGTAGGCTTACTACTCATAGATTATCCTTTAATACTTTGCCGAAAAAACAATTGTTGTTGAGAGCCAAGTAATCAATACAGAAGAACATGTCGTGCTCTTTTGAGCAGTCTTTTGATCTGCTGTTATTCGCCAAAGAGGTGTGCTCGCATTAGTGAATTTTGATTTCTTTTCAACATACTATCCGATTGGTCAAAAGAGTCTCTGACATAAGACAGATGGTCGTAAGACAAATCTCGGGCGGCTACAGCATCGCCTGCTAAGATAGCATCCACCAATTTTGCGTGTTGAATCTGTAATTGAACATTTATTTTTTCATTGTGCTGTATAAGGTTTAAATGCTCTTCTATTAATTCAACTAGCAATGCATAAACATTGCGGATGAGCAATGACAAAGGTGTGTTGTGCGCTGCATCGGCAATTGCTAAGTGTAGTCCAAGATCGGCTTTCGCCTCTTGCTTCGGACTACTTTTACCAGCAATCATTTTTAGCTCGTCGAGTCGAGCTTGAATCGTTTTTTTATCTTGGTCGGTAGCTCGCTTAGCAGCATAAAAGGCGGCTGTACCCTCAAGTGATTGGCGCAGCTCAATCACTTGAAACTTGAAATCTTTATTTTTATTAACCAGACTTAGCAGAGGGTCGGCAAAGCTATTCTTGGTAACATCGCACACGTAGTGTCCGCCACCCTGTCGGCTATAAATCAGACCCGTAGCCTCCAATGCTGAAAGTGCGGCTCGAAGAGAGGCTCGTGACACTTTCAATTCTTTAACGAGTTGTCGCTCTGGCAATAACGCCTCACCAGGCTTATAAACCCCATCGGCAATCATCGTTTGGATCTTTTCGACAATTGCGTCTGTTACTGTTGGGGTATAAATACGATTTATAGCCATTCTATCGTCAAATTAAATTAGTATAATTATTGTTATTGGTCAGTCCAATTATATTAACCCCACTATCTCAAAGCCTCAATCAAAAAAATTTAATATATAGTATCTTTATAAAGATTTGCTTAATAGCTTTTCATTTATTTTTTATCGCCTTACCTAACTGGAACATCAACAAACAACAACGCTAGCTGTTAGCGCTTCAGATTAGACGATTTTATTTGAAAACAGGATCTGCTGGCAATGCTTGCTTTGAGGTTTAGTCCTATGTGTTTATCAGTTATATATTTAATCAGTAAATCAACGAGCTAGGGTATATTTGCGCCTTGCTATTTCGCAAGAAGCTAAAGATGAGCAGGAATACCACTTAAATGATATTTACTTGCTCAAATTTAGCTGATTACAAGGCTTAACTGATGATAACCGTAAAATTATATTGACTTCGAGTTGAAGAAATTTAGTGAATACGCAAAGCGCTTACCTCAATCAAATTTGATAAAGCGATCGTGTGTTAATACTTTATTTGTGATTCGTTGAGTTCTAATAGCGAACTACTTTAATGCTAGCTACAACGTTTTTTAAAAATTATTGCAATAATTTAGGCGGGTAAGCCAATGAAAAAACATATTAAGAAGGTCTGTTAACTGACAGTTATTAGACTAAAGCCTAGATAATAAAATGAAAAGTTGGGCTGTTTTCGATGATTTGCGCTCATTATCTTAATTTTTACTGGGGTTGAGCAACGCTTTTGTAGCGTTAAATCACTACAATTAATGGCTAAATGAATTACAGCGATATGTCAGACACACAAAAATATCGCGTTTGAGTATGCACATGTTTCTGAGTAGAGCCCATTAATGTCCTGCCAAAGTTGCCGGTCGTTGTCGTCTACTTGATGCCGGTTGCTTAACCGAAATCACTATGACTTATCGGATAGGAAAAATAAAAAAATAGGTGTTTTATAAAAATTTCAAGCCATAGCGGTCTAATTGTTCGCGTGCTTGTCCGCAGTGGCATATTCATATAAAGATCTTCTTGTATGGTCTTTATGGATTTATATTCAATAATCACCATAACCGGTGCCTTATCGTTGCCTAGTCGCTAGCCCCTTCCCAACGGAGCAAAAATTAACTGTGCTGAGACCTAGAAAGTTAGCAATCAAAGAATGAATTGGTCGACAATGAGGTCATCAACCAAGTGACACGCACTTTATACATGATTGAAATTAAGACTGAGCTCTACCCATAGCTTGTAGTTGCTTGTGGACTAGCGATCCACAAAATCTCAGACTCTTAATGTAAAGACTAACTAAGAGCTACTTTTACTTTAAGCAGCTATAATTTATCAATTACAAACTACCTTACAAGACTGAAGTAAACCTCTGATAGCTATTAGCTTTTAAATAATTAAATCGAAAAAATATAGCTTATCACCGAGTAGCTATGTCATCTTATATCGATTTGGCGAGCTTTAAAAATGCGAGTATGTGGGGGTTCGTACTATCTGTTTCTCTAACACCGATGTGTATACTCTTGTTGATACCGTGACGACCTAGTTTTATTGGTTTTATGGGTAGTCTATCCATATACTCATTGACCAACCACTTAGGTAAAATCGATACCCCTCTACCAGCCGCCACCAATTGCAACATAATTTCTGTTGCTTCAATGATTTTGCGCGACTTAGGGCTACAGTTAGCGGGTATTAGAAAATCGGTATAGATGTCTAAACGTTCAATATCGACGGGATAGGTATAAAGCAATTGATCGTTGAGATCCCTTGGATTCACAAAATCATTGCTTGCAAGTTTGTGATCACTATTAACAATCAATACCTGCTCGTACTTAAATACTGGAGTGAAAACAACACCCGCTTTATGCAGTGGGTCTGGGGTAATAACGATATCTATCTCATGATTAAATAAAGCGGCCATACCGCCAAACTGAAATCTCTGTTTAACATCAACATCGATATCGGGGCACTGTTGCAAATAAGGTTCAACGACTTTTAACAACCACTGATAACAAGGATGGCATTCCATTCCTATCGATAAACTTCCTTTCTCGCCTGCTGCGAATTGACCCATAACTGCTTCTAAGCGCTCTAATTGCGGCAATAAACGATTGGCTTCTTTTAAAATAAATTCACCGGCTTGGGTAAACCGTAAACGTCGACCTTCTTTTTTCCAAATAGGCGTTCCAAGCTTATAGTCTAATTTTTTAATGGTGTGACTCAGAGCTGACTGAGTTAGGCACAATGACTCTGCGGCCGCCGTTAACGACCCTTTTTTATCAACTTCTTGTACTATTTGTAAATGGATACGTTCAATCATGTCGCTTCTACTCATGAATATAGTTAATCAATTTATTAAATAATACCATTATTAATCATGTATTGTGACTATTAAGATGGCATTGGATACTTTTATCAGAAATATATTTAAGGCGACAACATGATTACTACACATAACTTAGGGTTTCCTCGTATTGGTATAAATAGAGAGCTAAAGTTTGCACAGGAAGCTTATTGGAGGTGAGAAATTAGTGAAGCGCAGCTAGAGACGCAGGGGCAGGACTTGCGAGAGAAAAGCTGGGCTTATCAATCACAACTGGATTATGCAGCTGTTGGAGATTTTTCTTTTTATGATCATGTGCTTGATACTAGTTTTTTATTAGGTAACCTGCCCGAGCGTGTCGATAAGCTAAGCGGCAAAAAGCTTGATAATTATTTTCGCTTAGCTCGCGGACGTGCTTCTCCAGACGATTGCAGTTGCATACACGCCGGTGAAATGACCAAATGGTTCGACACTAATTATCACTACATTGTTCCTGAGGTTACAGCAGCATCGACATTCACATTAGAACCCGAGCGCTTACTAGCTCAAATCAGCGAAGCTGACGCAAAGGGTGTTAAGACCAAGCCAGTAATTATTGGACCGTTAACTTACCTTTATCTATGCAAAGCAAAAGATGGCTCTGATAAGTTAGCTTTACTGGAACCGCTATTGAGTGTTTATTCCGAATTGTTGAGCCTACTGGCCAAAGCGGGTGTCGACTGGGTACAAATAGACGAGCCTATCTTAGTGACAGACTTAGAGCCTCAATGGCAACAGGCCTTTGATAAAGCCTACTATCGAATTCAGACTAACGAAATCAAATTATTAGTAGCTACCTACTTTGGCCAACTTCAAGAAAACTTACAGCTGCTTTGCAAATTACCGGTTGCTGGCATTCACATTGACGCTATTAACGCTAAAGACGAAGTCGGTAAAGTCATTGACTGGTTACCCTCACACAAGGTTTTATCACTGGGTGTTATTGACGGCCGTAACATCTGGAAAACTGATTTAAAGAGCTGCTTAGATTGGTTAGAACCTATTGCCAAAAAATTATCAGATCGCTTATGGCTCGCACCTTCGTGCTCGCTGCTACATGTACCTGTCGACCTATCGACAGAGGTAGACCTCAACCCTAGCGTTAAAAATTGGATGGCTTTTGCCGTACAGAAACTAGATGAGCTTGCTC
>JBLIME010000024.1:0-18655 GCA_047638515.1 Pseudohongiellaceae bacterium | reverse complement strand
TCTATCCAACTGAGCGTTATAAGGAAACCCTGTGTCGGAAACTCTGTGCCGCTAGTTATGCGCGATCGTTATTCTAAGTCACTTTGCGAACGCCTCGGATAAATACATAAGGCGTTAAAAATACATGGTCGCTGCTGTTTTAATTAAACGCATAACTTTTCGCTTGCGTCTGCAACTGCATACTTACTACAAAGCAGTCACTTCTTTATTGACAACAAATTTAGGATCTCATGCAATTAAAAATCGGGACAAATTCGTTTATTTTATTCATAAGCGTCTATCGCCAGAGCAACAAAATTGTCAACCAGTAACTTTTTTAATTTGATAATGCTAGGACCGTACTTTAACCACAAAAAATAATCAGTCAGTTAAATTGTGGGCTAGTCGTTAGCCACATATAATCTTTTATTGGCATACTATATTCGATTCAATCTTCAGCTAAAAATAATTCACATGATACTTGGATTTTATTTTTCTTCACGACCAAGAAAGATTTTAATAAACCTAAAATAGTTGCTAAAAAAGTCTACTAGTATTGTGAGACCGGCGGTTTATCGAGGGTAATTTCTGATAATTAAAGGATTTTTTTCAAAAAACTGATAAAACTGCGACCAAAATTCACACCTCAATCATAGGCATAAAATAATGTGTGATAATAATTTAGGTAGAAAAACTTCACGACTTACTATTTTATTTTTATAACGAGGTTACTTTTTATTCGTTACAAAAAATACTCTTTTGCCGATATTTTCGATCGGCTAAAAGTACTCGTTAAACTTAGCAGTATCAGCTCTATAAGCTATTAACTTATAGATTTTATTCAGTAACCTGTGATCGGAGACAAGTCAGAGTAGGCGAATATTTTTTAGCTCCATTTAAGTGAACGCGGTTAAATAATCTAGCCTTTAGCTTATCATTTGTCCGCTGCAAATATTAGGGGCGCGTTTGCCCTTGGCCAGCAACACGATATTTAAAAATTGTCAGCTGTTCCAAACCAACAGGTCCGCGCGCGTGAATTTTGCCGGTGGCAATACCTATTTCTGCGCCCATACCAAATTCACCGCCATCAGAAAACTGGGTAGATGCATTATGCATGACTACCGCTGAGTCAATCGTGCGCATAAAGATTTCTGCCGTATCGGCATTTTCGGTGACAATAGCATCGGTATGCTTAGAAGAATGTTGATCAATAAAGTTAAGCGCTTCATCAATTCCGGCAACTACTTTTACCGATAATATTGCATCTAGATATTCAGTGTCCCAGTCGCTTTCGTTAGCCGCTCTGATACGTGTATCACAAGTCTGGGCGACTTGATCTCCGCGAATTTCGCAATTTTGCAGTAAATCTAGCAGTTTAGGTAAGAATTCAGTCGCAATTGACTGATCAATCACCAGACTTTCAGTGGCTCCACAAACACCAGTTCTACGCATTTTGGCATTTTTCACAATTATGAGTGCTTTGCTAAGGTCGGCGTCTTTATCTATGTATATATGGTTGTTACCGTCTAAATGAAGCAGTGTCGGTACTCGCGCCTCGTCTCTCACCAGCTCGACCAAGCCGCGACCACCCCGAGGAATAACTAGATCAACATAATCGGCGCAACGCAGTAGAGCTGCTACAGCCGCACGATTTTCAGTATCAACCAGCTGTATACAGGTGGTAGGTAGATTAGCTGCGCTTAATCCGGTACCCAGACACCCCACAATGATGCGAGTCGAATTCAGACTTTCTGACCCGCCGCGTAAAATAACGGCATTACCTGATTTTAGGCATAAAGCACCTGCATCGGCACCCACATTAGGTCGCGACTCATAAATCATGCCAATAACGCCTATCGGAGTGGCTACTCGAGTAATCTTTAGGCCATTGGGACGATCAAACTGTGCCAACACACGACCAACGGGATCAGCTAGTTCAGCAATATCTTCCAAGGCTACAGCCATCGCTTCTATGCGCTCCGGCGTCAGCTTGAGTCGGTCAATAAATGACGCACTTTTACCGGCCTGAGTAACGCCTAAAACATCCAGTGCGTTGGCTTCAAGTAGTGCTGCTTGACTGTCTCTCAGTGACTTGGCCGCTACCGTTAGAGCTTGATTTTTTTGTTGAGTGGATGCACAGGCTAACACTTTTGATGCAATTTTGGCCTGTCTACCGAGGCTTTCTATCATGCTGTTAATGTCATCAATTTTATTGTCATTTGACATAAATGAGTTCCCTTGTTGGTTTAATTTTGAATTCGCGGTCATCGGGTAGTTCCGGAAGGACTCAGATTGCGTTAAATGATGGTGAATTATCGATGACTCCATCGTATGATAATGAGTCAGCGTAGCTCGACAGCACGTTGGTAAGCTGCCTGCACAGTAGCTTCAAAGAGCTCTTCTAATTTGGAAGCTTCGGTAAGTGCATTTAGCCCAGCTTCAGTTGTACCCTTCTTGCTGGTGACTGAATTGCGTAAAGCTTCGGGGCTTTGTTCACTGGTCATGGCTAACTCAATTGAGCCGCCAATAGTGTTGAGCACAAGTTCTTTGGCTGTCTGCGGTGAAAAACCAAGTTTAATCGCTGCATCAATCCAGCAGCGTGCAATTTCAAAAGCATAACCTGGACCACTACCAGCGACTGCTGTGACTCGATCTAATTCATCTTCATCGACGGTCACATAGGTGAAGCCAACAGCATCGGTCAATGCCTGAGCAGTTTTTATCTGTTCAAGACTGCAGCTTGGGTTGGCATAAAGCGCGCTGACTCCCCGCCCAATTCGAGCGGGTAAATTTGGCATGACGCGCATAATGGCTTGCTTGCCAATCAGTTTTTCTATGGAGGCAACCGAGTAACCTGCCGCCACAGAAATAACGCATCCTGAATCGACAAGGTGTTGTCGATACGCGGGTAAAACTTGTTCGATTAGCTGTGGTTTGACTGCAATCACAATGATATCAAAGCGTTGGTCAGAGAGTGCTTCGACATGATGTTTAACGATTACACCCACAGGTGCCTCTATTTTGGACGGATTAATAACCGTAATCTGGTGGCTGGTCGAACTTGCCCAACGAGAGAGTAAAGCGCTGCCCATCTTGCCACAGCCAATCATAAGTAAAGACATACAATACCTTATGTTTATTGAGTTAATTAAATTTTTTGTGAATGAATTACAGGTAATTTTATCAGAGCAAATTGTGAAAACTATCAAGGTTATAATCTTGTCTGTTGAGGGTATGGTTTTGAGCTCAATTGATAAAAAACGCTTTTTAGCATATGATATATCCAACGATTTGTCGATTCTTGTCAAATTTCAATGATTTTTATAACCGTTTCAGCAGCTTTACAAGCAAGGTTTTTTATCTTCTCTCTGCGTTGACCCATCCAATAATATAAACAATATATCGTCCGACAATTAAATTCTGTCAGTGATTTTATTGACTAATTATTTTATTTTTTTGGTATTGAGAATATACGCACCAATAATAAAGCGTCATCATTTTATTTAAAGTATCTAAGGTCAAACCTGTTTTAATTTAAAATATTGATTCAATTTGACCACTTAATTTATCTAACAAAACGGAAGCAATTGTGCCTATATTTGAAGAAGGAACAGCAGTAAATGAAGGAACAACAGTAAAATCAAATCGAACAAAGCCACGCATCGTCATAAAAGTTGGCTCTAGTTTATTGGCTAACGAAAAAAATTTAACCCCTTGCTTTGCGTTCATGCACGGACTCCTAAGTGATATTTCAGACCTTCAAGATCAGGGTTATGAAATTGTCCTCACCTCATCAGGATCGGTGGCATTAGGCCTCACAACCGTTGGGTGCACCATCGAAAACGCCAGCATACAAGATAAGCAGGCTGCTGCAGCTTGTGGACAGCCGATATTAATGCACGCCTACAAACAAATTGCGTTGGAGTATGGTTTCGATATCGCCCAGGTTTTAGTCACCCTAGATGATCTCGAAGATCGACGCCGATTTGTTAATACTAAAAATACTATCCATCGATTGATCAAACAGGGCGTGATGCCCATCGTTAACGAAAACGATACCGTTACCACTGCAGAAATTCGTGTGGGCGATAATGATCGACTTGCGGCTAAGGTTGCCCAAATGATAGGGGCAGAATATTTGTTCATTTTAACCTGTATCGATGGTGTCTACGATCGCGATCCCTCAGAGGAAGGTGCAGTTTTTGTGGAAACTATCGAAGATGTCAGTGATTATATGATGGCCGCAACCGGTACCAGTTCCTTAGGTAGCGGTGGCATGCTGACTAAGTTACGGGCAGCTAATATGGCGCAAAATGCTGGATGTACCACTATTATTAGCCGTGGCGAGCTAGTATCTCCAGTGACCGCAATACTGCGCGGTGAACGCAAACATACCAAGTGCATTGCTCACGCATCGCCGTCTTCGGCATGGAATATCTGGTTAACTGATCGTCTTCAAATGGCAGGTAGTTTAGTGATTCGACAAGATATTGCCGATGCAATAGACGAAAGTGACGACGGCTTTTCATGCAATGATGTGGTTTCAATACACGGCACATTCGAGCGGGCGGACGTGCTTCATATTTATGATGAAAATGGCTTAGAAGTCGCCCGTGGTTTATGTAATTTTTCATCGGATGAAGCTACTATTATTTCGAGTCGACCGGATGAAACAGTGAAAGCTATACTCGGTTACGTCGCATCGCGCCGTCTGATCAATGACGATAATCTGGTAGTACTGAGTGGACATCACCTTTCATGGGATGAACCGGTAGCAGAAAATAATTAAAACAGAACTTACTTTTAATCTAACAAGCTTGAAATTAACTGAGTCTATCAATGCCAAATAGCATTGATAGACTCGCCGATATAGATTACTAATAAATGTATATATTCGAAATGCTAACGCTATGAGTTCTAATTTTGCAATCGCTAAAACTTATAGCTTCGCCGATAGCATCTTACAACACAGGTTATGTAGTGCCTCACATACACTGACCCACCATCAAAAAAACTCAAGATCAAGTTCACTAAAAAATACGCTTGATACAGAAACTATTTTACTCAAGTTAAGTAAACATAGCACAGTTATTTAGCTAACAAATGATTCCAGTGCGACTCTGGACTTTCTACACTTGGCTAGTCATTGACTGATTCAAAATAATACACTTATTTAAATTTGGCAGACAACAATACTGTCTTATTATGCATCTACACCTTGCCTTCAGTATATTTTGGCAACTGATCAATTAGTTCATACCATGGTGCTTTCGATGCTATATGCACATGATATTTATTAGAGCACTGAACTAGTGTGTCTAAAGTGCCCAGCCTTAGTCGCTTTACCTCGGGCAAGTCGTCTCTAGCACTATAGATGGGACTGCCACAGTTGGAACAAAAAAATCTGGCCTTATGTGGAGTGCCACGATACTCTTTCAGTAGATGCTCTCCTTTTATAATCTGAAATTTAGTAGACTCAACTGGGCTAATTGCAACAAAGGCAGAGCCTTGGGCTTTACGACACTGTGAACAATGGCACATTGATATTTCTTCAATCTCGCCATAATACTCATAGCTAATTCCTCCACAAAAACAATTCCCCTTAATCATGTAAACCTCTTTTAAAATATATTTTAGCAAACAGTGTGGAAACTAATTTACTCACTACTATGGGCAAAACGCTATTGAATATCTTACCTAGGCCCTCTTTTTTCAGCTTTACTCGTCGACCAATTATCGACTCTAATTCATCCTTAAAGTTATCGTTAATGAACACTACGTCTTGATTTATAAGATATCGCATTTCATCAATAAATTGACAACCAACTTAAGCTAGAAGCAGACCACGATAATATGCTTGACGATCTTCGAGAGTTTTATCCAAGGATAACTATAAATCACGGGGCATTATTAATTATGACTGAATATCTGAAATATTTGATTGATAGCTGGGTTGTAGATAATTAGAGGGATCAGCAGCAGTATCTGTTATTGCTAAATTCAGCTCCATATAGCGCAGACACACTAGAAAATAATCACCGTTTTAAAAAGTAAGCTGCGAACGACGATTTGACTAAGTGCCTATCCATTAAAAAAGATAATTGAAATACCGCACACAGCATCGAACGCAATACCTACCTGTCGTTCATATGATCGTCGATAGACCGTCTTCTTGCATAAACATCATCAACAAATGTACATGGCTCGTCACAAAACCAAGTATGGAGGTTTGCTTTATATTTACTCACTGCTGTATAAAACCGATAGACATAGACCGCTGTATCTTAATCCGGCGCAAGATATATTTGATAATTAGTGCCTCTATATAGACGCACTGAGGTATGCCCAAAAGACACGATTATTGTCTTCTAGCCGTATTGTTTCTCCATAAAAAATATCAATATTAAACATCAAAAATAGTGATCGGTGCTAATACAAAAACTTTACAACTAGCCGTAATAGTCAGTCTTTTTACAACGCGCTCAAATACTTTTAGCTAGTCTTACTCACTGTATTTAGTTTAACCAACATTTGTGATATTGACGTGATAACCAGGTTATGTTCGGAAGCCTATGGAAGGTTCCCACTTTTTCAGCACTTTACGTGTGACAAATAGGGCGACAACTTCAACATTTTTCTTTAATAAACGTGATGAACTTGATAAAGGTTAAACGCAGAAGCTGACACAAAATACATCTTCTTTTGCCCCATGATAACGGTTGTAGGTATCTCTGTAAAAATTTTATAATTTTAATTTTATTAACTGTGCTCTCAATATTTTTATACTCTGAGTGATTATAGCGACTAAAGATCTTGTCCATAGTATTGAGTAACTAATTCATACCTTTTGGTACTAGTGATAACTTAAATTTATTAATTTAAGCCACCTCATCAGATAAAACTGCTGTAGTACCTAGGATAGAGGTAAAGCTTATTGAAATCTTACCGCTTAGCTTTAGAAAGTATGCGAAGCTTACCCTCGCCCCTGCTATGAGATGAGATCAAATAAGATGGCCTATAATTAAAGTTTCACCTTCAATGGCAAGTTCAAGTTCACATCAGCCTTAAACCCACTTAAAAAATGTACATACAGCTCTCCAATAAATTCCTTAGTTTCTTGCAGCCGCTTTGAATATTAAATTGGCTAGTTTTCAAAAATAAAAAATATGGTCAGAACTTGAAATGACAATGCGAATAACCATGTAAATAACTATGTGAATAACTATGTGAATAACCATTTCTAGAAAATTAAGATGATTTTAATCATGAAAAGTCATGATAGAAAAATTGATGGGGTCAGGTCTTGAATGATGAATGGTCTATTACAAAATTAGCCGCCAATTAATAATAAACTTTTCGAGTGCTAAAGGAATAGCTTAAAATTTATATCTTGCAAATAAGTTCACTAATCATGACATGACTTCATTAGTTTCCCTTAATAAATTCATCAATATAAATATTGAAATAAATAATTAAACTGACAGTATTTATTCTCTTCAATAAAGTTAATTTTATATTTACAAACTAAACCTAAAAAACGACATCACGTTGATAAAAGTGGTGCCAATAAATTGATTTTTCGATCAAAAATAAAAGCTGAAATCACTAAAGTTCTTTACTTCGCATACACTACACCCGTTGTTTACGTCCTATTTGTTGAAAACCGCAGCAGATATTAAAACTGGTCAGCAGTAAT
This sequence comes from Pseudohongiellaceae bacterium, assembly GCA_047638515.1. GTDB lineage: Bacteria > Pseudomonadota > Gammaproteobacteria > Pseudomonadales > Cellvibrionaceae > CANLBN01. The sequence goes on along the minus strand of JBLIME010000024.1, from coordinate 10,980 downwards.
TAAATCATAGCGGTATAAAAATAACTATAGTTAGTAGACATGCTCTTAAGCAAGGCGCCCAAGGTCTTGAGCGTTTGTAAGTTAGTGTTGAATATTACTAGAGAGTGTTATCGGTATTTTCTGCATGAGAACTCGTCCATTTCTTTTTGTTCGATAATATCCTGAATTTTTGCGCGCTCTTTTTCACCACGCACTATCAAGTCATTCAACACATTAACGCGTTGTTGTTGATCAGATAAATATTTTCTCATTTGTTCTAGTTTAATTTCGGCATCGGCTAATTTTGATTTTTGACCAATAATTGTGCCTGCCAGTTGATGACAGAATTGACGATAGCGCTGTGTAGTCTCGGCGCGCCATTGACTTTCTTCGTTTTTTATTTTAGTCAGATAATCTTTTTCATAACTTTGGATTTGATCCAATTGATTGCGCTCGTTTTGCACAAAGTTTAACGCTTGCTCAAAATGTTTGACGAGCTTTTTTTGCTTTTCTTCAGCTTGATTTCTTACCAGATAGAGTTGATTACTTTCCACTGACATTTTTCCTTAGATTTTTTTATTGACGAAACAGAAAATTTAAACTCTTCGCGATGCGGGTTGCTGATTAATCGGCTGACCATAAGCCTGCCCTTGCTGCTTGGGCACATCAAAACTCGAGCCCATCAATTGTTTTAAGTGTAGTCGACTTTGCTCATAGTCGACACTTTCTCCGATTCCCTGCTGGATAAACTGTTGCAATATAGGAAAGTAATCAAGTGCCATGTCTGTTTCTGCATCGTGACCACGGACGTAGGCACCGATACTCACTAGATCGCGATTTTTTTTATACAAGGCTAAAAACTGTTTAAAACGCTGAGTCAGTTTGAGATCGTCGGCATCGACAATGTTAGTCATAACTCGACTAATGGACATTTCTACATCGATAGCAGGATATACGCCCTGCTCTGCCAGCTTACGTGAGAGCACGATGTGGCCGTCAAGAATTGCACGAGCCGCGTCGGCAACAGGATCTTGTAAATCATCACCCTCTGTTAATACTGTATAAAATGCGGTGATAGAGCCACCACCTTGCTTACCATTACCTGCGCGCTCAACCAACTGCGGTATTTTTGCAAACACCGAGGGTGGATAGCCCTTGGTTGCCGGTGGCTCGCCGATAGCAAGTGATATTTCACGCTGTGCCTGTGCATAGCGTGTAAGTGAATCCATTAATAGTAAAACACTCTTACCTTGATCGCGAAAATACTCGGCAATATTACTTGCAAGCTCTGACGCACGCAGCCGCATCAATGGGCTATCGTCGGCGGGTGATGCAACTACAACGGCTTTTTTAAGGCCTTCTTCCCCTAACGAGTGTTGGATAAATTCTTGCACTTCGCGACCGCGCTCACCAATTAAGCCCACAATAACGATGTCTGCTGTGGTGAAACGCGTCATCATGCCTAGCAGCACACTTTTACCGACGCCACTTCCCGCAAACAGCCCTAACCGTTGGCCTTTGCCAACGGTTAGCAAACTGTTGATAGCGCGTATACCCACATCTAGCGGTTCACTAATTGGCGCGCGCTCTAAAGGGTTGATAGTTTGGGTGCGATGCGGTTTAGCATCGCCGCTAATAGCACCTAAATTATCGAGGGGCTGGCCAAGGCCGTCGAGTACGCGACCTAACAATTTTTCATTAATGACAAGATTACGCCGCGTGTCTTTAGGAACAACGCGCGCGCCAGGTTGGATACCATGTATGGCTTTAATGGGCATTAAAAAGACTTTGTCGTCGCTGAAGCCTACAACCTCGGCCTCTAATTTTCGACCATCTTGTGTAAACACATCACACTCACGACCGATAGACACCTGCAGCCCAACAGCTTCCATGGTGAGGCCAACGACTCGGGTGAGCTTCCCTTCGACAATAGGTTGTTGTGCCGATCGTGCAGATAACCCCGATGGATAATAAGATAACAGAGAGTCAACAATAGTGGGGCTAGATAGGGACATCGTTTTCGCCTTGTAGACCACTGTCTTTGAGAGTATCGCCATTACTATCGCTATGAGCTTCTGGCTTACCATCTTGCGGTAATTGCTCGTCTCTTTTTTGTTGTGCAGATTCTAAGGGCGACATAGATTCTGTCTTCTTTTTTGGCGCTTGCGGGTGTTCTTGACCTGATGAAGATTCAGCTTTTTCAACAATGACTTCGTCATCAATATTTGGGGGGTTATTTGCTAGTGCGTCTATGTCTTGCTCCCCTACAATTTGTTGTGATGTGCTTGAGTATGTTTCGTTTTCTGTATGAGGCTCTGAGTTAAGTTCGGCATTCAGCTCTGGGTTAAACTCTGATTTAAACTCTGAGTTGGCTTTCGAACTAGACATCGTTTTGCGTACTGGATTATTTTCTACATGCTCTAATTCGCTTTTAGCTTCGTCTTCGAGTCTGCTCTCAACCGTATTCTCAGCCTCAATCGACGGTAATGACTCGTTTAAGGCTTTTTTAACGTCTTCAATTTGCTCGTCACTGGCAGCAATTCTTTTATGAATAAAGTCATCGATCACTTTTTTAAGACGCTGATCAACTGTATTACTAACCGTACTATTTTTTGTCTCTAAACGACAGCCACCGGGCAGAAGCTTGTCGTCGGCATAATAGTTGAATTTCTTGTCCATCTGCTGTTCACCCAGATGCGACTCTACAAGAGCAATGTCTTGCTTGTTTAAATATAAAGAAAATTTGTCACTGCCTGATGGAATAGCCTTGAGCGCGTCGTCGACAAGCTTTACAACTTGTGAGCTATCGCTGCTTATCTCGCGCATAACCACCGCTTCAGTTAACTGACAGATCATGTCAACCATGAGTATTTCTAACTTTTTTCGCTCGCTTTCAAGGGGCATCAATAATGCTTCAATGATTCGATCTATGCGCTCACAACGCTCTGTTACTTTTGCATGCGCTTTTTCTAAACCCGCGTTATAACCCTTCTTTTCACCATCTTCGTAGCCGCGCTCGACACCTTTTCCATAACCTACCTCATGACCCTCTTTTTCAGCAGCATCGGTTATAGTTCGAAGTCGGTCGGCGGTTATTGGCTGAACAGATTCATCTGCTGTCTCTACTACCTCAATAGATTCACCGGCGGCCTCGTCGACAGGCCCCGTTTTTTTTTGCCTCTTAAAGCGCTGGTCTTTTCTTTCACGAGCTTCTTTTTCCGCAGACGAGAGCAAGATAGTCGATGTGACATTGGGCAAGTTCCAACTGGTATAGTTTTGGTTCGCCCCGTCTGCTCGTGTTTTTGTCGGGTCTGAAGTCATTAGTTGGATACCAAGTTTTAATTGCTAATAAATGTAATGAAAATTAACGTGTTACTGTGACTCTAAATCATTTGTTCACCGCTACCACCTAGGTTAATTTCACCGGCATCGGACATACGCCGGGCAATAATAAGTATTTCTTTTTGTGCACTTTCAACTTCGGATAATCTCACTGGGCCCTTGGCCTCAAGATCGTCACGCAATAAGTCAGCTGCGCGAGTCGACATATTGGCAAATATTTTTTGTTGAAGATCGAGCTCGGCGCCCTTGAGCGCAAGAATAAGTAGCTCTGATGAAACCTCACGTAATAACCCTTGTATACCTCGGTCGTCGACATCACTGAGATTGTCAAAGACAAACATAAGGTCTTGAATCTGTGTTCCGGTTTCTTCATCCATTTCTTTAATAGCTTCAAGTAAATCACCTGCAACACTACTATCAAGATTATTAACAATTTCAGCGGCACATTTATAGCCACCCATAGTGGTTGTTTGAGAACCTGCGTTACCTGCAAATTGTTTTTCAAGAATATCGTTAAGCTCTTGAAGCGCACTTGGCTGAACGGTGTCCAACGCCGACACACGCATCATAATGTCGAGGCGGGTGGTATCGGTGAGATGGCCCATTATTTCAGCGGCTTGATCAGAATCTAAATAGGCAATGACAATCGCCTGAATTTGAGGATGCTCGTTGCGAATAATATCGGCAACCGAACGCGGCTCCATCCATTTGAGAGTATCGAGGCCTGTAGTGTTACCACCTAATAAAATTCGGTCAATCAAGCCATGGGCTTTGTCTTCACCAAGCGCGCTCACCAACATATTGCGGATATAGTTATCGGCGCCAACACCAAGGCCCGTTAAATTACGCACCTGCTCCATGAAATTACTCATCACTAATTGCACTTGTTCTTGCTCAATATTGGCTAGCTTACTCATGGCCGCACCTACACGCTGAACCTCTTTGGGGCCCATGTGTTTGAGTACTTCAGCAGCATCTGACTCACCGAGGGTTAATAACAAAATGGCGGCCTGCTCTACGGGAGATATTGTTAACTCTTTAGCCTCGCTCATTCTGTATTAATCCATCGTTTAATCACCTGGGAGACTCGGCCTGGATCTTCGGCAACGAGGCCTTTAATACTATTAAGCATATGCTCATAACTTTCTTCAGGACCCGGCAGAGCGAGTGCCTCGCCACCATGAAGAGTAACCGTTTCATCGGACAGTTCATCAAAGGAGCCTAAACCAGATGCCTCGAGCGCAGCTAATTGCCGCGCATCTTCATCTTCTTTAGCTCGAGAACCCGTACTTGCCAGAGTTTTAAAGATGGGTCGCAATAAGCCTAAGAAGATTACCAACACCACCAAAACACCCGCAAATGGCTTGACTAGTTCGATTAACCACGGCTGTTGCCACAGGGGTAGATCAGGAATAGGTGCATCCACGCTTGTCGTTAAAAATGGGGTGTTGATAATGCTAACACTATCGCCCCGTGCGGCCGAGAAACCAACCGCGTTTCTAACAAGTATCGCCAAACGTTCTAACTCATTTTCAGACCAAATCTCAAAACTTACCACACCTGTTTTAGCATCCGTCACTTGCTTATCGTCAATAACAACAGCTACTGTTAAACGCTTGACCTGCCCAACCTGTTGTTTGGTGTAACTTACTGTGCGATCTAACTCGTAGTTACGCGTCGCCTGACTACGAGAGTTTGAAGGCACCGCCGCTTCACCATTTTGAGCAACAGCTTGCTCGGGCGCCGTGCCATCAGCCGGGGGTTGATTAGTTAACGCACCGGGAATGCCACCAATACCGGTACCTGAGCGTTGCTCATCTAGCGTTTGTTCGCTTCTCATTGCGGGTAGGTCTGGATTAAACATTTCTTCGGCTTGTTCGACTTCATTGAAGTCGACGTCAGCTGCAACCTCTGCTCGGTAGCCTTGAGCACCAATAATGGGGTCGAGAATGCTACGCACTCGGCTACTGATTGAATCTTCAATTTGAGTCGCATATTCGAGTTCTTGCATCGCTTTAGCAATTCTAGGGTTTTCATCTCCCGTAGAAAGTAAATTACCCTTCTGATCGACAATGGTAACATTTGATAAACGCAGCTCAGTGATACTCGAGGCAACCAGGTTGGAGATAGCTCGCACTTGATCAGCTTTTAAAATCCGCCCCGGGTAGAGCTCTAAAAAGACAGAGGCTCGTGGCTCGCGTGCGTCGCGAACGAATACTGACGCCTTAGGAATTGCTAGATGAATTCTGGCGCCGCGCACCGCATTCATACTGGTAATTGTGCGTGCCAATTCACCTTCTAGGCCTCGACGATAACGGGCTGTCTCCATAAATTGGCTGGTGCCTAAGGGCTGTTCTTTATCGAGCATTTCAAACCCGTGAGATGAGTCACCGGGTAGACCGAGCGCCGACAGTTGCATGCGAGCATTATGAATTTCGTCGGCTGCAACCAGTAAGGTACCCGAGCGCGGGTCTACTTTAAACTGAATATTATTAGTCTCTAATATTTTTATAACTTCGCTAGAATCAAGACGATCAAGGCCGGCATAAAGCGGCCGATAATCGTCGCCAATTGTCCATAAAACGACGGCAAAGCCAATAGCGACACTAGCCGCTAATGCAACCATTAAACCTGCCTGCCTCAATAAATTTAAATTATTAAAGCCATCGACAAGATCATTAGTGGAGCGGTCCCTTTTTACAGAACCCGATACTAAATCATCGGCCATGCTATCTGCTGCACTCATTATATGTTGCTCTTTTAACGATTATTTAACATGTTATTTTTCAAAAATAACTTGGACCTGTCAACCTATGCACTGATTATTGCCCACTACTTGAGATTAATTTTTCTAATGTTGTTGGGTTACAGTAGCCTTAGCGGTCGTTTAACAATTAAAAATTTATCACTATATTTTCATCCGCTATTAAACCGGCATATTCATAATATCTCGGTAAGACTCGACTAATTTGTTGCGTACTTGCAACATACTCTGGAAGGCCACACTTGATTTTTGTGAAGCAATCATAACGTCGGTAATATCAACACCACTTTGACCTTGCTCAAAAGACGTTCGCAACGAACCTGTTGACTTTTGAAGGCCATCTACCTTGTTGACGGCCTGACTCATAATCTGACCAAAACTTGGCGTCTCGGTTATAGGCCTTAATGAAGAACTTCCACTTAAGGGATTAACATCTGCAGATTGCACGGGAGCAAAGGCTTTTGTCTGTGCCTGCAGCGATCGCATCTCAAGTAGGACGCGGTTTATATCCATTCTATCTGAAATCATGGGCTCTCCTCTCAAGCTATTTGCCATCAATGATCTAAGATCGCGATGACAAAATTTTGGCTTTATTTAAAACTTTTATCTACTAACTATTAATTAGCATAAATTAGGCCAATTGTTGTTAATGTCAAAATAGTGTGGGGATTAAGCAATACTTGATGAAATTTACGACATTATTAGATAAGTCTTGGTTGACAAGAGGGGGAACAAAGATGGCGATACCTTGAACGCTAAGGCAAAAAGATAATGTCAAATCTAGTAGTTAATAAAAGGGCAAGCAACAACAGACTCAAGGGTTAAATATCATCGACAGACTTTTAATATCTTTTGCAAGCGCGCACTTAACGCCTCACAGTAATCGCCGCCTTCGTGCATCGAAAAACGGTGTCAATAGTCGTATAGTCAGCATTACAGGACTCACAACGGGTGTCTAAAGACACACCAACGGCATCAATATTTTTAGAGCTTGTTATTTAATAATAGAATTTTAAAAGCTCATCTACCGTGCCAACAGAGCCAAACACTAAATTATTTCTAACTGGTGCGAGGAAGGCAACGAATGTAAAATAAACCACTGGTAATTTTCTTATGGTGAGTGAGGTCGACCGATTTTTATCCCAATACCAACTCAACAATCAGTTAATCCACCCTTGATACTTACATCAATTATGTGAAATCACATTGCATAATGAAATGTTAATTGAGTTTTTTAAGCGACTTTTTGTCAACTATTAATCGATACTGTATCTACCACCCCCAACGACTATTTATTTTTGTACCCGTCTTAATCGACTACAACGCAGGTATTGCAGTTTAGGCTAGGTTCTTAACACTATCTAGCTGAAGACCTAGCTCACGCATTTTAGCAAGCTTATAACGCAGCGTACGCGGACTGATACCCAAGCGTTGCGCAGTGTTTTTTCGACTGCCTTTTTCTTCTTTTAGGGTATCGACTATAATTTCAAATTCACGTTGCTTTAGATCGTGCCCTAACTGTGTGGGCTTATCTACAGCTGCCGTGTTAACGCTATATCCAAACTCAGAGGCTTGATGCTCAACTTGTGAGTTAACGCTATTGCGTAGGCCATCGATGTTATTAATAGCCTGAAAAGCGGCGACTTCGGCGGGCTGTGAAAGTGCTGTCGATAACATATCGAGACCTAAATCTTCATCTCTAATTAAGGTTCCAGCTTGTAGAATCATGGCGCGCTGCATGACATTGTCTAACTCACGCACATTGCCCGGCCAGTTATAATCAAATAAAGCGCGCTGCGCTGATTCATCTAAGCGGATGCCCATGCGACTTTGCTTGACCGCATGTTTTTGCAGTAGCCGACTGGCCAGTGGAAGAATGTCTTCGCGGCGTTCACGTAAAGGTTTCCACTGTAAGGGCAGTACACTCAAGCGATAATATAAATCTTCTCTAAATTTACCCGTAGCGATTTGCTGTTGTATGTCTCTATTCGAGGTCGCAATAACACGAACATCCAAAGGTATGATTTTTCTCCCGCCAAGGCGTTCAACTTCTTTCTCTTGGAGAACGCGCAGTAATTTTGCCTGCAAACCCATATCCATTTCAGAAATTTCGTCAAGCAGTAAAGTGCCTCCATTAGCTTGTTCAAATTTACCCGGGGCACTGGCATAAGCTCCAGTGAAGGCCCCTTTTTCGTAACCAAACAGCATTGCCTCAAGCATGTTTTCGGGAATTGCAGCACAGTTAATCGCAATAAAAGGTTTTTTAACGCGGGGAGACTTTTGATGAATAAAGCGTGCAAGGACTTCTTTACCGGTACCCGATTCCCCGACAATCAGTACAGTAGAATCTGTTTGTGCCATGCGATTGGCTAACTGTAATAACTGTTGACTATTAGCAGACTTAGCTATCGGTTCATCGCTCATAATATCTTCGCGACCATCAAGTTGTTTCGCCACGATATCAATTAATGCTTTAGGCTCGAATGGCTTTACTAGGTAATCAATGGCACCGTGTCTAATGGCATCTACTGAGTCGCGAATACTCGCATAGGCAGTAATCAACAACATAGGAATATGAGGGTAATCAATTTTTACTTGGCGCAATAAATCATGACCGCTGAGCTTACCCATATTCACGTCTGAGACGATCATCCCAATATTACTTTGGTTGGCAAGAAGCGCAAGCGCTGCCCCGACATTGGCTGCGCCTATTGACTGATATTCTGCCAAGGTCAAGGTATCTTGAATAGCCTCACGCAGTGATGGGTCGTCTTCTACCACCAGTACTTTTTGGATGATTTCGTCTCTTGAAATAACATCATAGCGACTGTCTTTTGTTGCAAGACTCATAACTGGTCTTCCTCATTATCTTTTTTTGTATTAAACCTAAACAAATAAATAGTTAGCATCATCACTCCGTTATTAAATGTCAAAGATCAATCCAAGACGCTTAATAACTCAGCGGTAATGTTATGCATGCACAAGTACCACCCTCGGCTCGATTACTCAGGGAAAAGTGACCGCCATGGGATTGGGTAACAATCCTTACAACAGATAGACCGATTCCGGTTCCCTGGTCTTTAGTGGTGAAAAACATCGTCATTAATTGAGGCTCAATTGCCGGCTCGATTCCCGATCCATTATCTAGAACACTAATCAATAGTTGCTGATCTTTACGTTCGAGGCGAATAGTGATTTCTGCCGGCTCGTTGCAGGCTTGTAAACTATTATTCACTAAATTTAGTAAAGCACCGTTAATCGCATCTAAATTACATTGAATTGCACAGTTATTATCGTCGACAAGAATTTCCCAGTGGCACCTAGCATTGAAGCCTTTTATAGGCATTTCGATTGACTCGGCCAAGGTCTGTTGCAATTGATTAACGCTGACTCTGTCAGTGATAGGCACATCACCTTTGACACACAGCAACATATCCCGCACTTGTCGCTCCATATAGTGCAGCCGATTAAGTAGTTTATATGAGAATTCATTGCGCTGTGACGAGTTAATATCATCACGACAAAGGTGATTCGCATAAAGCATTGCCGACGACAAAGGTGTTCTGACTTGATGAGCCAGTGTTGAAACCATTTTACCTAGGGCCGACAAACGCTCATTGCGGCTGAGTTCGGCTTGAAGCTTACGAGTTTCGGTTTGATCGGTCAGTAGGATGATCTGCCCCTCTGCACCTAACGAGCGAGTCACGATACTGATGCGCTTACCTTGGTGATTCGAGACTTCGTGACCATCATCATCTTTTGGAACGATACAAGCTTGAATCACGTTGCGCCATTTACGACCTTTAAGACCAGACTCTAATAAAGACTCAGCGGTTGGATTACTCTCGATAATAAAACCGTGCTTGTCCAACACGATAACACCGCCAGGTAGTAAGTTAATAAGTACTTCTAAGCGTTGGGCCAACTGCTCTTTCTCTTGAAGCTCATCAATGCGTTGCTGACTAACAGTATCTAACTCGTCGGTTAAATCCATCACTCGCTGTTCTAAATGTTGATAGGAATCAGCTAATTGATTAGACAACTGATTAAATACTGCAAAGGTACTTTCCAGCATCACTGGCGCTTGCACAGTATCTTGATTGATGTCTGTTAAGCATGCGGCAAAAGAAACCGGCGTCTGCAAAGCGGCTGATTGTGATACTAGCTTGGTATATGGTTGTGCCATGGAGCATTTACACCTTTTTGACTCTTATTGAACTCATATCTGATGTATAGCAAGGCTAATGCCAGTTTTATTAATCTTTTAAATTCAATGAGTTACGAAGACTGCATGTTAAAGGTGGGTATTAATGACAAAAAAATGGCAATATCTAAAAGTATAAACATAGCTATGTCGTAGCTAAATCGGCGCTAATAACGCTGAATCAGTGAACCCTTAATAACAAAAATCAGCATGCGACACACGACAAAGAAATGGGCAGATGCGAATCTACCTCCTAATATATAGCGCTGCTATTTAGCTTAGCTTCGACCGACATGGTGATAGCAACAATGAAATCGATGCGGTGCAACATTACACCTTGTAAGGTCAGGGTAAGATCGATGAATTGCTTGCCTGAGTCTACAATCAAACGGGCAAGGTACAATAACTAAGCCAGTAATAATTGATTGGTAAAAGAGTACAAATTTTAAAAAGCGACTAGAGAATCAACAAGAAAAAGCGACGGAACAATTCGAGACAGAGATGCAAAAAATAAAAAAGAGACTAAAGACAACGAAAAATGCAATGGTAAGCTAGGAATCACGATTCAATAACGACTTAATGTTTTGACTACTTGTGATGCAGATATAAGAGTGATGTTATTTAAGGTATATAAAAAGTTAGACATTGAGTGGAACATCACTTTTTTATAGTGATGACCCACTCAAAATTA
>JBLIME010000023.1:0-19043 GCA_047638515.1 Pseudohongiellaceae bacterium | reverse complement strand
TGAAATAACTGAAAGTGATTTAATGAGCGATCCTAAAAAAGCCGCTTTGCAGTTATGTGAATTTAGAGAGGCGGGATTTGATTTGTCAATAGATGATTTTGGAACAGGTTACTCCTCCCTATCCTACCTTAAAAACATGCCGGTCAATGAGCTGAAAATTGATAAGTCTTTCATTTTGAATTTAAAAAAAAACAACGACGACAAAAACATCGTACAAACTATTATCTCTCTAGCTAAAATGTTCGACCTACAAGTTGTTGCCGAAGGCGTTGAAGATATTGAAACTCTAAACCTACTAGAAGCTTGGGATTGCGACTGGATCCAGGGATATTTTATTAGCAAACCATTAACTTGTGACGATTTTGTCGAACGACTTATTCACGAAAAAAGGCTTTATTTTTAATGCTTACGATCGCTATGATTAAGCTAAAGAAGTTAAGCCTTTGCTTAATCGTCAACAGTCTATTTATTTCAACGTCACTAGCGGCTGGTGGAAAATTACTATCTACTGCAGGCGTTAGCCAGATTGAAGGCGCAGGTGGTGGTGGACTCGTACCTTGGGCAACACTTTCTGGCTACGATAGTCGTGAACAAATATCATCTACTGCGTTTTTCTCTCAAGTTAATGTCGATGATTTTACGCTTAAGGCTTTTGGTGCATCCGTCAGTTTTTATGATCGAATCGAAGTTAGCGTTGCAAAGCACAACTTTACTATCGATGCTACCGGCCTAAAGCTCAAACAAGATATTTTTGGTATTAAAACGAGACTATATGGAGATGTTATATATAGCCCACTGCCACAGGTTAGTTTAGGTATGCAGTATAAAACGCTGAAAGATTCTACTTTAGTCGATTCACTTAGTGTTAACAACAATGCTCACGGTGCTGACTTTTATTTATCATTAGCCAAAGTTAATCTCGGTGTGTTTTTTGGTTTCAATACTTTGTGGAACACAACGCTACGATACACGAATGCGAATCAAGTTGGACTTCTAGGCTTTGGCGGGCCTAAAAACAGCAGTCGAGAGCTTGTGCTTGAGGCATCGGCGGCTTTTTTACTCAATCGGTATCTATCCGTCGGTGCTGAGTATCGACAGAAACCCAATAATTTAAACCTCGTCGAGGATGACTGGCACGATCTTTTTATTAGTTATTCGCCTAACAAAAGCTTGAGCTTAACGCTTGCCTGGCTTCAATTAGGCACGGTTGCCGGAGCTAGCAGTCAAGATGGTCTCTATATGTCACTTGTTGGACATTTATAATTAAGCAACTCGGCGTTTCATCCACCACCACGGACGTTACCTTACAGTGAAACTATTCATTAGCCTTCTTACACTTTTTTCATTAGGTTGTGCGCATCAATCTAATACACTTTATAATCAAATTGGTGGCGAACCGTCAATTCAAAACATCACCGATAATCTAGTTGATCAAATTGGTAGTAATGATATTATTTTTAAATACTTCGAAAAGTCGAATGTAGATCGATTTCGTCGCAGCTTTGCAACTCATCTTTGTGAATCTACTGGGGGGCCTTGCGAATACAAGGGTGACAAGATGCAGGAAGTTCATCGTGGCATGATGATTAATGAAGGTGATTTTAATGCAACGGTGAACTTATTAATTATTGCGATGAGACAAGCCGGCTTAACTCACCGTCAGGTTAATCGGGTACTAGCGAAGCTAGTACCCGATCAAAAAAACATCGTCTACAAATAAGATAATTAAAAATAATAGTTTACGAAGCCATTACTCTACGCGCATAGAAATTATTTTATCGGGGTTTCGGGGTGGCTCGCCTTTTTCTATTACGTCAACAAATTCCATACCTTTCACAATACGACCCCACACTGTGTATTGCCCGTCAAGAAAGAGTGAGTCCTTCAACACAATGAAAAACTGACTGTCCGCAGAATTGGGGCGAGAGGAGCGAGCCATAGAAACTGATCCGCGGGTATGCTTTTCATTGTTAAATTCAGCTTTTATTTTCTTACCCGAACCACCTCTTCCCGTACCCGTAGGATCACCCGTTTGAGCCATAAAGCCCTCTATTACACGATGAAAAACAATACCGTTGTAGAAACCTTGTTCCGTTAACTCTTTAATACGTGCAACATGTTGTGGCGCTTTTTCTGGCAACAACTGAATTTCAACCACACCATTCTTTAACTCTAGCAGGAGCTTTTCTGCGTACACCGGATTAACGACAACCAAGCTCCATAAAAGGGCAATCAACATAATTTTATTCATTCAGTATTTCTCCTAAGAATTAATCTTTCATTATAAATTATTTTTCAGCCACGTGATGAACTGTGAGCTGTTGAAACGGAATAATCCATCCATGTTTATTGGCAATATTCACTGAGGACTCTTGTAAGAAACGCTTCAATCGATAAAAATCGGCGGCGACATCGCCGTCAAAGCTAGCAATAACTCGGAAGTCTAGAGACGATGCAGAGGCATTAGCAAATTCGACCGTTAAGAAAGTATTGAAATTACTATAGTCTGATTTTTTCATCGCCATTGCTAACTCTGCCTTATACGTTTTTAACATCTCGCCAGTGGCAATCGATTGATGTAGATAGTCAAATCCAAAAGTCTCGTACACCGAAAAACCTTCTTTTGATAAGTTCTGTGGTCGCCTCGTGAGAAAATCTAACGTTTGATAGCTAAATATAGAGCCACCAAAATTTATCTCTACAAGCTCGAGAGTCTGACGTGTTATTTTACCAAAAACACCGTCTTCCAGTAGGACAACATCACCAACCTTTGTCGGAAACCACGGCTCTTTGACATGGGACTCTCTCGAGCTGAGATTAACTATTTCACTTAAAGGAACACGCAAACTGCTTCCTAAAGCAGGATTACTCAAATGTGTATGTACATTGAGTTTGCTAATACGCCAGGGCAATCCATGATAGATCAAACGCTCACCTTGACGAATTGAACCCATATTTAGCAATGCCTTTATTTCGATGATGTAATCTGGGGCAGTGTTCTTCAAAGCTAGAATCAATCCGGCAATGATGAGCAATGACAGCACGATTAATAGCCACTCATTAAAACTATAAAGAACTACAAAATAACTTAACACCATCAAGATAATACCGATGACTACCCGCCCAAACACAATTGCGCGCTCGGCAAAAAGTGTGGCCTGTGGTGTATTTTTACGGATCAGTTGAATCGGTATTAGAGACAATAGACGTATGCACTGATAAACAAAAATAGCTGCCGCAACTGCAATCATCAGGTGCAGTAATATACCGATAATAACCTCTCTAAAAATCTCGCCAAGCGATGACCAGATGGTGCTTTCAGATTTTTTTAAATCGACTAAATCTTTGTTTAATAGCGATAGCTTTTGCTCTGCTCTATTCTTCCTAGACGCTGCAGAATTCAACAAACGCTGAACCTCTTGGCGTAAAATAGAGTCGTTTAGCTGCTTCAGGTTTTCTGTTAAATTTTCTACCGCCAGCGTTAGCTCTTTCTTGCGTGCGTTCCAGAAGACGATATCGGTCTCTAGTTTGGCGATTAATCTTGGGCGCTCGCCAATACCTCTTAACTGATCAAGTAGTGGCTCAAAAATTAACTTTAGATCTTCTTGCCAGTTAAAGTCTTTTTTATCAACGGGTGGCTTTGCAAATAAGGTCATACCGTTAGTCGCAACACTGACTATTTCACTTCTAACGCCAATGATGATGTCTTCGACCGATGCAAGTTCTTGAACGAGTTGCTGCCGAGTAAGAGTGTCGGCTTCTTTTTTTAAGCGCTGCGTTAACTCACGTTTTTCTTTTTCTTTTTCTTTTAATATCGCATAAAAATTGGTTAATTCTTGCTCAAAACTTATGTCGACATTTTTTGACGCTTCAGCATTATCCGATTTGTTTTTCTGTGGATCTTCCTGCGCAGAAGTAGACGAGACAGTCGCCAAGCCGAACACATAAAAACATACAATAAAAAAAATAAAGCGCGACACGATAGTCTTTGTCCTGCAGATGAACTGGTGAATTATTACCACAGAAAAATTTAGAGCGCGAGGACTCACTGTGGAATTGGCGCAACAAGCTCTAAATTAGCACTCGATGATATTGATGGGTACTTCAATTACATTAACCGCAAGACCACCACGCGAAGTCTCTTTGTATTTAGTCATCATATCGCGGCCGGTATCTTTCATCGTTTTGATAACTTTATCCAGCGAGACAATATGTGGCGACTCATCGTTATTTAGAGCCATACGTGTCGCATGGATGGCTTTGACCGAGGCCACCGCATTGCGCTCAATACAGGGCACCTGAACGAGGCCGCCGATAGGGTCACAGGTTAGACCGAGATGATGCTCCATTGCAATTTCTGCCGCATTTTCAACTTGATTACAGCTGCCACCCATCACGGCCGTTAAACCGCCAGCAGCCATAGAACACGCCGACCCCACTTCGCCTTGACAGCCGACCTCAGCACCACTGATAGATGCATTCTTTTTATAAAGCATGCCTATTGCAGCGGCGGTCAATAAAAAATTCCGCACCCCTCTTAGGCTAGCATCGTCAACAAAGTTTATATAGTAGTGCAATACCGCAGGAATGATACCCGCAGCGCCATTTGTTGGGGCGGTGACTACACGACCACCCGCTGCATTTTCTTCATTAACCGCCAGCGCATAGAGAGTCACCCAATCAAGCACCACCAACGGATCGCCTTGTTTATCGTAGCGGCCTTTCAATTTTTCATACAAAGCTTGTGCTCGACGCTTGACCTTTAGGCCTCCCGGTAAAATACCTTGTGTCGCGCAACCGCGGTTCACGCAAACTTGCATCACACTCCAAAGTTCGTCAAGCTTTGCATTGATATTTTCACGGCTGTCGATGACTAGTTCGTTCTCCATCATCAATTCGGCAATGCTAAACTCATGTTGCTCACAAAGCGCTAGCAATTGAGCGCAGGAGTCAAAGGGATAGGGTTCTTCTCTGTCATCTTTCATAATGACAGCATTTTCAGCGTCTGTTTCATCGAGAATAAAACCGCCACCTACGGAGTAGTATGCACGCGCAATGAGCTCCTTACCCGTTGCATCAAAAACACTGAAGCGCATGCCATTGGCATGAAAAGGCAGGGTCTTACGTCGATGTAAAACAATATCTTTCTGCATCGAAAAAGCAATGGCTCTACCCTCTAGACCATACAAATAAAGATGCCCATTAGCCTTAACATCGGCAATAACATCCTCGATCTTGTCAATATTGACAGAGCTCGGCCGCTCGCCCATTAAGCCTAAGACAAGCGCTTTGGGCGTACCGTGCCCGTTGCCAGTCAGACCTAAAGAACCAAACATTTCGGCTTTGAGCTTAACCACGTTTGTTAAGATTTGTTGCTGCGCCAAAGCTTCTACAAACTGTGCCGCTGCAACCATAGGCCCAACGGTATGAGAGCTAGACGGGCCTATGCCGATCTTAAAAAGATCAAAAATGCTAATTGTCATTGTCGCCACTCTTTTTATTATTCTTAACCGCATACTCTCCACTCGTAACAAAGACTACTGCCTTTTATTACGAATGTCATCGGCTTTAATCATAATCAGCGTCTTAAGTCGGTAAATTCTTGGCCTTTTTCGGTATTTGTTAGGATGATTTAGAGGTGTATTTTGGCCCTACTGAACCAGAGTGACTTAGATTGCTTCAATTGAAATTGCTAGACGACCTATTGAATCGTCAAACTCGCGGCTAGAGCCGACTTTACTGTAGACCGTAGCCGCGTCATTTAAACGACGTAATTAAGCCACTGGGGATTGATACCCCCAGTGGCTTAATTACGATCTTGTTAATCACAGCCTATTTTTTTACCACCTAGCCAACTAGTGAGGCTGGGTTAACGAATTGATAACCTAGGTTTATTGCAACAGGTTCATTCGTTATCTGACCACGGTGCACATTCAGGCCGTTCAACAAATGCACATCGTCAGCACAAGCTTGCTTCCAACCTTTTTCGGCTAAGGCGATGATATAAGGTAGTGTTGCATTGTTAAGTGCAAATGAAGACGTTCGCGCTACGCCGCCGGGCATATTAGCTACACAGTAGTGAACGACGTCGCCCACCATGTAAGTAGGATCTTGATGCGTTGTCGCCTTCGAGGTCTCGAAACATCCACCTTGATCAATCGCAACATCGACGACAACCGCACCTGGCTTCATATTCGCAATCATTTCTTTAGTAACCAATTTAGGCGCAGCCGCACCGGGTACCAATACGGCTCCAATCACGAGATCAGCCGCTTGAACATATTCTTTCAGCGACTCGCCCGTTGAGTAAACCAATTGCGCCGAGGCACCAAACTGAGCATCTAAACGGCGCAACGAGTTGATGTTGTTGTCCAAAATAGTGACTTGTGCACCCATGCCAATGGCCATTTGAGCGGCATTACTACCCACAACACCACCACCGAGAATAACAACTTTTGCTGGAGCTACGCCGGGTACGCCCGCCAATAAAACACCGCGACCACCCTGAGCTTTTTCCAGTGAGTGAGCACCGGCTTGTATTGACATTCTACCGGCCACTTCTGACATCGGTGCAAGGAGCGGCAACATGCCAGAACTAGACGTTACCGTCTCATAGGCAATGCAAATGGCATCACTATCAATAAGATCTTTGGTTTGTTCTGGATCTGGGGCTAAGTGTAAATAGGTGAACAAAACCTGACCAGCACGTAACTTTGCACGCTCTGCGGTTAGTGGCTCTTTCACCTTAACGATCATATCTGCCTCTGCAAATACCTGATCCGCAGTTGCCGCAATAGTTGCACCCACGGCAATATAATCTTCATCGCTAAAACCAATGCCAACGCCTGCACTTGTCTGAACCAGCACTTCATGATTGCGACGAGTTAATTCTTTAACTGAAGCTGGCACCATGCCTACGCGGTACTCGTGATTTTTAATCTCTTTAGGTACACCAATTTTCATTTTATACTCCTTGATAATGCAGCTTGAGCGGCATCGATACTTTATTGATTAACTGTTTCATTATAGTGAGGGTTTAGAAGCAGTTTATCTTTTATTTGAAATCTTACAGTGATTTATACTTTATTTATGCTTATATAAAGCGTAATCAACTATAATATGAAAATAACTAGCTTGGTGATGTACAAATGCCTAATAAAAATAATAGCCATTTAGATAAAATTGATCGGAAAATTCTCCGAGAGTTACAGATTAACAGCCGCATCTCGAACGTTGAGCTGTCAAAAAAGGTGGGCCTAAGTGCAACACCCTGCATCAATAGAACCAAACGACTTGAAAAGATTGGCTGTATCGAGCATTACACGATTAAAATCAACCCTGATTTTGTCGACGCTAAACTGCTCGCCTATGTTGAACTCAGACTTGATCGCACCTCGCGTAATGTATTTAGTAATTTTCGTACCGTTGTTCGAAAATTACCGGAAATTATGGAGTGTCATCTGGTATCGGGTGATTATGACTATCTGTTGAAAGCACGTGTCAAAGATATGCACGCCTATCGTAAATTATTAGGCGAGACCTTGTTGGCCCTGCCCCATGTTAATTCATCGCGCTCATACATTGTGATGGAAGAAGTCAAAGACACCGAAATGATTTTTATACCCGAGCTCGGTGAGCTCGATTAAATTTACACAATCGGCGATAAATCAATATAATACATATAATAAATATAATAAAAAGTCTCAATTTTTGCACCTACAACAATATTTTTGAAGATTTCATCTGCAGCCCTGTACTATTTTATATGGTTTAGTTCGAGCCACGCACAAGAAGAGCATTATGGACAATATCATACTGAACTTCCTCATCAGCCCTCTAGTTTGGGAAGTGATTATCGGCTTATATGTCATAAAAAAATCAGTTTGTTTGGTACCGCAAAACGGAGGTTTTATGGTCTACATTATGGGCCAATATAGCCAAACATTCTCCGCCGGTGTTAACTTCATTATTCCCTTTATACAAACTATTGCCGCCGACAGAAGCCTCAAAGAACAGTCGTTGCACATTACCTCTCAGTCAGTCATAACTCGCGATAATATCACTCTAAATATAGACGGTATCTTATCTTTAAAAGTGGTGGATGCAGCTGCAGCAGGTAATAATATTATGGACTACAAACTCTCGGTGATTCAGTTGGCAATGACCACTATGCGTAACGCTGTTGGCTCGTTAGAGCTAGATGAGTGCTTCCAAAATCGCGATACCATCAACTCTAAAATACTCACTGTCATGACCGAGACGACTCAATCTTGAAGAATTATGGTGACGCGTTATGAGATTAAAGACATAGAGCCACCACAGATAATTCGCGAGGACATGGAGCAACAAATGACAGCTGAGCGCGAAAACGCTCGGTCATTCTAACCGCAGAGGGGGTTAAGACCTCAGCGATTACCGAAGCCGAAGGCGCTAAAACAAGCGCGTATTTTAGATGCAGAGGTGGCTAAAGCTGAACAAGTTCTTGGAGCCCAGGGTAGGGCCGCTACAATTTCTCTGGTGGCTGAAGCCGATGCGCTTGCCTTATCGACCATTGGTAAAACCGCATCCACTAGCGAGGGCGCTAGGGCAGTAATGCTGACGCTAGCACAAGGTCATTGCCAGTCAAAGTAAGTAGTGCTTACCAATAACAAAACCTACGACAATATATCAAACACTGCGGCTCGGGCGATTGCAGTTTCTAGCGCATTAAAAGATAACGTGTAAGCCACCAAATAGTGAGGTCAGGGTGAATATTATTCAATACTTTTTAGACAATCATGTCAGCTTATTACTCTTGTTAGCGGGTATCGCTTTTGTCGTTGAACTTGCGGCTACGGGTCTAAGTGGTTTTGTCTTATTTTTTGCCCTTGGTTGCTTTTTGACCGGTCTGCTCAGCTATCCAGGGATACTAACGAACTGGGAGGGCGAGGCGTTTAGTGTTGGTGCACTTAGCTGTATCTCTGCGCTTATTTTATGGAGGCCCCTACGACGCTTTCAGTCAAAAGCAGTCCAATCAACACCAGTAGCGACCTAATCGGACGAGGGGTTAATTGTAAAAATTGATGGCACCATGCTGATAGTAACTGCCGTAAACCAACAATAGAATCCCTATCACTAGCCGAAAGTACTCAGCAGTAAGAGGCGGTTGCGTGCGTCGACTCGTTTTAATTTACGGTCTAAACTGGCTCCTGCTTCGGGCCTGTAAGCCTAAGCCACAAAACCGACTCGACCGACTTTTGCCGCAGTGTTCAAGCTTAATATTTTTTGTCCGCGAACTCTGTGAGCGTTCAGTAGGCCTGTTTTACTCCGCTAAATAACTTGTATGGCGGCATTAGGGCTACCAGAAACTTATCCGGACATAGGCCCTCGTAAGTTAAACGTGAACGTAACGCTATGAATAAAAATATACCCATCGAAACCTTACGTTCTTTTGTGAAAATCGCGGAACTTGGTAGCTTTACACAAGCGGGAGAACAACTAGCTCGCTCTCAGTCGGCTATCAGTTTACAAATAAAAAAATTAGAATCTTTAATAGAACAACCCGTTTTTTATCGTAAGGGGCATAATTTCGAACTGACCTCATCTGGTAAAATTCTGATGCGATATGCTACCCAAATACTGCAGCTCAACGATAAAGCCCTCGGCGAGCTGGGCAGTAAAGCCGTTGTGGGTAAGGTTCGCTTTGGTATACCGAGCGAATTTGCAGTATCTCTTCTACCCAAAATTGTTGCTCGTTTTGCGCGAGAAAACCCCCAAATCACACTAGAAGTTATGTGTGATTTAAGTCGGCATTTAAATGATGACATCAAGTTAAAAAGGTACGACCTAATATTGTCACTGCTTGATGAAAATCATCCCTTCGACCAACCAAGGCCTAACAATGTCAGCCAGCACAAGCACTTCAGTAAAAATGATCGATTAGTATGGGTATCGTCCTCTCGCTATGTCACGAATAGCGACGAACCCGTCCGCTTAATCGTGGCACCAGAAGGCTGTATTTACAGAAAAAGAGGCATTAAGCACCTTGACTCAAGCAGTATTCCGTGGCGAATTGTCTATACCATTATGGATCTTTCTGGAATGCAAGCGGCTATCGAAGAGGGCTTAGGTATCACTGTGCTGGCCGAGAGCGCAGTTCCCGACTCGTTGATAATAATTCCACCGCCAAGGGAATCTGAAGAACTTGGCACTATGGGTATAGCCTTACTTTCGGCTGACGGTCAAATGACTGAGGCCTGCCAAATACTGACTCACTTTATTCGTGAACATCTTCGACAACCCCATAATCTAAAAGCTCAATCAAAGCCTAGTCCATAAAGCATGGCTGCTGCCATAGGATCATTGCATCGATTAGCTATACAAATCGAACTATTAGAATTATCAATTTTACATATCGAACTAGAATGTTAATAATAACTTTATAATTTTTATAAAATTGTCCATATGCTTTTTATGCAACTAAGTTGCGCGACTACCCGCATAGTTCGAATACAAAAGCACGGAGACAAGCAATTAGGTAGGTAGCGATGAATAGCTTGTCGCTGATAACAAGCTAAGCCTTCAGCGCTGGCCGTTATGCTCAGATAACCCAAAGCGAACCAAGATAGGCGGCGAGATGCGTTTACTGACCTGAGCTGTTAATCATAAACGTGAGCTCATGCTATTGAGCCAATTGAGGCCTCCAGTATCGACTACAGGCCCTATAGCTGCCGAATGCTTTCAGTTCACACACTGTTAGACAGTTTATCTTAGACTGAAGACTGGCTCATAAAGATTCACATCGAAGAAGCTTTCGAATTCAGTGCTTTAAGGGCAAAGACAAATGACGTGCATCAACCACAGACCCAACAGAGACTTGAACCATGTTAGACATATTAAAAACACCACTTTACGATCAGCATCAACAACTGGGTGCGCGCATTGTCGACTTTGGCGGTTGGGCACTGCCGGTGAACTACTCCTCACAAGTTGAAGAACATCTTGCGGTGCGCAATAACGCCGGTGTTTTTGATGTGTCGCATATGACGGTCTCCGACATCACTGGAGCTGACACGCTGGCATTTTTATCAATGTTACTGGCTAATGATATTCACAAAGCTACGTCACTTGTAGGCAAGGCGCTTTATAGCTGTATGTTGAATGAACACGGTGGTGTCATTGACGATCTTATTGTCTATTACCTAACAGATAAACACTGCCGTATGGTTACTAATGCCGGTACCAACGCGAAAGATATGGCTTGGCTTCGACAGCAAGCTGAAAAATTTAGTTATTTAACCGTTACAGAAAAACCACAGCTGGCATTGGTTGCCATTCAAGGTCCGAGGGCACTTGAGATCATTCAGACTAAGTTCACCAATGATATCGCTCTAACGACTGCAAAGTTAAAGCGTTTTCAAGGCGCTTTTACTGAGAATATAGCGGATGATATTTTCATTGGCCGCACCGGTTATACCGGCGAAGATGGCGTAGAAATTATCTTGCCCGCCACAGCTGCCTACAATGTTTGGCAGCAGTGCATCGATAATAACATTCAGCCCTGCGGCTTAGGTGCTCGTGACACCTTACGCCTAGAGGCTGGCATGTCGCTTTATGGTGCTGATCTCGACGAGGCGCATACCCCCTTCGAATCTGGCTTGTCGTGGTCGGTGGCACTCAACGACAAGAACAAACAGCCACGAGAATTTGTTGGTAGCGCCGCTTTAACGAACAGCCCAAAACTTCAAACGATTGGTCTAATACTCGAGGGCAAAGGCGTACTGCGCGGTCATCAAGCTGTGCTCAACGCAGGACGTATAATCGGGGAGGTAACCAGCGGAACTTTTTCACCCAGCCTGCAACAATCTATAGCGATCGCGCGCGTGAGCGTTGACCCAGCGTTGACTTTAGGATCCATCGTTAAAGTGCAAATACGCCAAAAACAAGTCGACGCTCGTATCGTTACATATCCCTTTATCTAAGCACCATTGATCGGGCCATAATTTTTGTTCCTATTTATAAATATTCATTTTAAACTTTTAGAGAGCCTTCATGAGCATCAAACGAACCCATCAGTTTCAGCATCGTCATATTGGTCCACGACAAGACGACATTGATTTCATGTTGCAGGAACTAGGCTATAAGGATTTAGATGAGATAACAAAAGCGATTGTGCCCACTCCTATTGCCGACAACCTTCCACTGTTACTTGATGAGGCATTAACTGAAGAGCAGGCTTTAAAAGAACTACATATAATTGCGCAGCAAAATAGAATTTTTAGCTCGCTGATCGGTCAAGGTTACTACGGCACCTACACACCCAAGGTTATTCAGCGCAATGTGCTCGAAAATCCTGCTTGGTATACGGCCTACACACCCTACCAACCAGAAATATCTCAGGGGCGCCTAGAAGTTCTGTTTTATTTTCAAACATTGGTTACCGAACTTACCGGTATGGATATTGCCAACGCCTCGCTGCTCGATGAAGGCACAGCCGCTGCCGAGGCCATGGCTTTATGTCACCGTTCAGGCCGAGGCAAGAAAAACAGCTTTATGGTGTCCCGCTTTTGTCATCCACAAACCAAGGTAATCTTGGAGACTCGCGCAGCACCTCTCAACATCACGCTTATTGAATTTGATGAAACCCAAAGCATTAGTGTCTGGGACGATGTATTTGGAGTACTGGTGCAGTACCCGACAAGCTACGGCGATATCTATTCACTCAATGATTTATCTAGAAACGCACACGCTAATAACGCCATGATGGTGATGGCTACCGATCTATTAGCCCTTACATTACTTACGCCACCCGCTGTATTGGGGGCCGATATTGTCGTTGGTAATTCACAGCGCTTTGGGGTGCCCATGGGTTTTGGCGGACCCCATGCAGGCTTTTTTGCCACCACTAAAAAATATCAGCGGTCAATGCCAGGTCGTCTCGTGGGTCAATCGATCGATGCTAGCGGGCAACCGGCCTATCGTTTAACGCTACAGACTCGCGAGCAGCACATTCGTCGTGAAAAAGCCACCTCAAACATTTGTACGGCACAGGCACTACTGGCAATGATGGCCACATTTTACGCTTGCTATCACGGCCCTCAGGGCTTAAAAACCATTGCCGAGAGCGTTCACAGACTAACGACTCTATTAGCCGTAATACTGGCAAGCAATAAAGTTGTAGTCTTGAATGGATCATATTTTGATACGCTCCATATTGCTTGTGAAAATGTGGCCCGTATTGTCCAAAAAGCTGAACAGGATGAATACAATATTAATCCTCAGCCGACGAGTATCACCTTATCGTTGGATGAGACGAACTCACTTGACGACGTAAGGAAAATTCTTTCTTGGTTTGACATCGATGTTGAAATTGCCGAGTTAAATCAACTCAGTGAGGCATCGACAGCTGAGAGCAAACTAGCACAGGAATTATTAAGAACCGATAATTATCTGAGCCAAGCAGCCTTCAATAGCTATCACAGCGAGACAGAGATGATGCGTTATCTGCGTCGCTTGTCCGACAAAGACATTGCCCTCGATCGCTCGATGATTCCTCTAGGATCATGCACCATGAAGCTCAATGCTGCGAGTGAGATGACCCCGGTTAGCTGGCCTGAATTTG
The DNA here is from genome assembly GCA_047638515.1 of Pseudohongiellaceae bacterium. Taxonomy (GTDB): domain Bacteria; phylum Pseudomonadota; class Gammaproteobacteria; order Pseudomonadales; family Cellvibrionaceae; genus CANLBN01. The sequence continues at coordinate 5,443 of JBLIME010000023.1, read as the reverse complement.
CCAACATTCACCCGTTTGCCCCTGCGTCTCAAACCCACGGTTATCAGGTAATGATTAAACAGCTTGAGGAAATGCTGTGTGCGGCGACGGGTTACGATGTGATGTCGTTGCAGCCAAACGCTGGTTCGCAAGGTGAGTACGCAGGGCTACTAGCGATAAAAGCCTACCATGAATCTCGTGATGATTTTGATCGCGACATCTGTCTTATCCCAAGCTCTGCTCACGGTACAAACCCCGCCAGTGCGCAAATGGCTAATATGCAGGTTGTGGTGATTAAGTGCAGCGATGCCGGCGATGTCGACCTCATTGATCTAAACGAGAAAATTGCTGCTTATCCTAATAGGATTGCCGCCATTATGATTACCTACCCGTCAACACACGGTGTCTTTGAAGATGACGTGACCGATGTGTGTGAACTAATTCACCAAGCCGGCGGTCAGGTTTATATTGATGGTGCTAATTTAAACGCACTTGTTGGTGTTGCCCAGCCAGGTAAGTTTGGCGGCGATGTCTCACACCTCAACTTACATAAAACTTTTTGCATTCCCCACGGCGGCGGTGGCCCCGGCGTTGGACCTATTGGCGTAGGCAAGCATCTAGAACCGTTTTTACCCAAGGATGATATCAACATCAATCGTCAAGGCGCCGTAGTCAGTTCTGCGCCCTTTGGTAGTGCTTCTATTCTTCCAATCTCATGGATGTATATGCGCATGATGGGCGCTTATGGGCTACGTCGCGCCACACAAGTGGCCATTTTAAACGCTAACTACATTGCTAAAGAATTGAGCGACAAGTACCCCATTTTGTTTACCGGAAACAATGGCTTGATTGCTCACGAGTGTATTATCGATACTCGACCTTTTAAAGAGTTTGGCGTGAGTGTTGATGATATTGCTAAGCGCTTAATAGACTTTGGTTTTCATGCGCCAACCATGAGCTTTCCCGTTGTTGGAACGCTTATGATTGAGCCCACTGAAAGCGAGAGTTTAAACGAGCTAAAACGATTTTGTAGGGCGATGAGTATTATTTATGATGAATGTATGCAAATTAAAAATGGTGACTTCCCTCAAGACAACAACCCGTTAAGCAATGCGCCGCATAGTGCTGAATTTTTACTGAAAAGCGATAGTGAAATTGCCTATTCCCGTGAGCAGGCGGTCTATCCCGATAAACTCATCGATAAGAGCCTTAAATACTGGCCACCTGTGGGTCGCATCGACAACGTTTATGGAGATAAGAATTTGTTGTGCTCGTGCCCAAGCCTGTCTGATTTCGAATAATTTTTTAACCAGCACTGGCCAATAAATGGCTGCTTGAGTAGTTAGCAATAACTGACTATCAAGCAGCTTTTTCTGGGTTCTACCATTTCACCTGCTTAACTGAATGATCTTGCTGTAGAACCTTTGCAGACATTGTGAAAGATAGAGATTGAGCAAAACATTGCGCGATGCGGTGAAAAGTTCGTATAGAACTAGAAAAGCGTCTGTTACAAACACGGCGTCGTTTACAGGTTTAGCTTTTTAAACGATCGACGGTGCTTTTTTAATTGATGATTGTATGCACCGACTTCAAGTGACAGTCTTCATTTCTCGTTTGAGATATCGATGGCACCTTATCCGCACGCACAGGATAACCGTAGCTTCAATCAGCACAGCGCTTCGCATTAGATGAAAGCTAGTGTCGTCGCTGTCGTCCAACTGCGCTAACCTGACACCGAAGGCTGTTCCCTATCAGCTTAACTAGCGGTCTTCGGTTTTAACTTGCCACAGCTCGTGGCTACTTAAAGTGTACTTTCTTTCAAACGCGGTGATTGATTGAGTGGCTTTAAACCTAGTTAGTGTTGCGGCATGGCCGGCAATACTGAGAGCCACGTAAAATTCCTGCGCATATATCTTCCAATTCGTTCTCAACACAATGCTCTCGCTGATTGCCAATAAGCTCGGCAATGCAGGATGACCCTGCCAACGCCTTTGAAAATGCTCAGTCTTCGGCCAAGGATTAGGATAGAGTAAAAAGTGTTTTTCGAATCTGATCTGGGCACGTTCAGCGATGCGCCAAAAGTCCGTGCAGTCACAACGTAATAACACCCCATTTTTTACCAACTTTTTGTTGTCATCATTCAACAATCGCTTGGCTGACTGATCTAGACCTACCACTAGATATTGTGGATACTCTCGGGCAAAAAAACGCGTACTTTCGCCGGTACCACAAGCGCTATCTAATATTATTTTAGGTTTACCCATTTGAAGCCAGCGCTCATAAAAACTATCAAAAGCTACTTGACTGAAGGCTGCTATGGGCTTTTTAAATTGTGTATTTAGATGTTTAGTGACAATTTTTTTCAGGTTTTTGTGGGTATCACCTTGCGTAGATGCAATAATTTTTGCAGGGGTAAAGCTCATAATAGATTTTCAGAAAAGGGCGACAGTAAGGTTTGGCAACTTCGTAGCAGCCAAAGCTTACAATTACAAAGCAGTACTAGTGATCAAGAATTTGACTTAGGAACAGCTGTAGACGGTCAGTTTGTGGGTTGTTAAATAACTCTTCAGGTACGTTTTCTTCTACAATTTCACCGGCATCCATGAAGATAACACGATCTGCGACTTTTTTAGCAAAGCCCATTTCGTGAGTCACACACAACATTGTCATGCCTTCACCCGCTAACTCAACCATCACGTCTAGCACTTCTTTTATCATTTCAGGATCGAGGGCCGAAGTTGGCTCGTCAAACAACATAATTTCTGGCGACATACAAAGCGAACGAGCTATGGCAACACGCTGTTGTTGTCCGCCAGATAATTGTCCAGGGAACTTATCTGCTTGCTCTGGAATCTTGACACGCTCAAGATATTTCATGGCAATAGCTTCGGCTTCGGCCTTTGGCTTTTTTTGTACCCATATTGGCCCAAGCGTTAAATTTTCTAAAATGGTAAGATGCGGAAAAAGATTAAAGTGCTGAAATACCATACCGACTTCGCGGCGAATGGCTTCGATGTTTTTAACATCTTCGACCATCTCCACGCCATTAACGACTAACGAACCACGCTGAAATTCTTCCAATCGGTTGATGCAGCGAATCATTGTTGATTTACCGGAACCTGAAGGCCCGCAAATTACAATTTTTTCACCTTTCTTGACTGTTAAGTTGATGTCTTTAAGTACATGAAAATTACCGTACCATTTATTAAGATCTTTAATAACAATCATGTCGTCAGTATTCTCGGCTACCTTAGTTTCTATACTCATAATCAACCTTCAGTCTTTAAATAATTTGAATTCGTTTTTTAATCGATCGTTATTCATCAGTTTCTGTGACTAGTATCTAATTTCTTTTCAATATTTTTTGAGAGTACAGACATACTAAAGCACGAAACCCAAAATATAAAACCTACGAACACATAACCCTCGACTGCATGTCCACCCAACCAGTTTGAATTAGCTAAAGCGGTAAGTAACAGTTGAAGAACTTCAGGAATACCAATAATTAACAAGAATACCGTGTTTTTAAACAACATAACAAACGTTGCCAAGATATTTGGCATGGATACCTTGATCACTTGCGGTAAAATAACTAACAGTGTTTTTTGCCAAAAGCTTAGACCGATAGAGTCTGCCGCTTCGTATTGCCCCGACGGAACTGCTTGAAAACCACCACGAAAAACTTCTGCCATATAACCGGACATAAAAAAGATTAAGACAATCCAAACGCGCACTAGCTTATCGATATTGGTACCTTCGGCAAAAAATAACGGCAACATTACCGAGCCCATAAAGAACAACGCTAACACCGGTACCCCACGAAAGAATTCAATAAAAACAACGCAGATGGAGCGTGCCAACGGCATATCCGAGCGCCTACCTAAGGCCCACAAAAAGCTGAAGGGAAAGGCAACAATAATTGCAGCTGCAGCCATTAATATATTGAGTGAAAAACCTCCCCAAAGATCAGTACTGACAGGCTCCAAGCCAACTAAGCTACCGTTAAGAAGTGCTATGCACGCAAAAGGAAGTATTAAAAATAATGGAATGCTGATTTTTAATCGATTACTAGGCGGTAATGTAAACGATGAGACGATGACGGCAAACAGGGCGATTAACGATAAATTTATTCGCCATATCTGGTCGGTAGGATAGCTACCGTAAAAGAATTGTTGAGACCATGAACGCACAAACACCCAGCAAGCGCCATCACTGACACAGGCTTCTTGGCTAGTTCCGCTCCAATCTGCAGAAATAAACATCCAATCGACAATATCCGGGATGACACTAAACAGACCCAATGCGATAAGCACCGTGACGACTGAATTTGTAATCGAAGAGAACAAACTTCCTCGCAACCAAGCAACAAGGCCAACAGATGAAGTAGGTGCTGGTTGATCAGGTGCCGGCTTGAACTCAGTTGGATCACTTTTAAATATATTTGCCATAACTAACGCCCCACTAATTCAATGTTGCTATTAAAACGATTCATGATGAATGAAATCACCATATTTACTGCAAAGTACACAACAATCGCCATAAAAATTGTCTCAATTGCCTGACCTGTTTGATTCAATGCGGTTCCTATAAATACATTGAATAAATCGGGATAAGCAATAGCTGCGGCCAGGGTCGAATTCTTCACCAAACTTTGATATTCCGAATTCAGTAAGGGCACAATAACTCGCATTGCCTGCGGCACAACAATTAGCGACATAATTCTCTTTTCTCTTAAGCCAATGCTTCTTGCGGCCTCTGTCTGGCCATGTGGTACGGCTTGAATTCCTGCGCGTACGGCCTCGGCAATGAATGCACCGGTATATACAGATAGAGCAATAGTCAACGCCATTAGCTCAGGAATCACCGCTATACCGCCACTAAACCCAAAACCTTTGAATACGGGTAAGTCAATAGAAAAGGGGAAGCCCATAACAAGTGCCGCAATGAAGGGTATACCTACTAGCAATGCAACACTGGCATTAAAGACCGGAAACTGCTGCCCTGTAGTATCTTGACGTTTTTTTGACCAGGAGCGCAAAACAAAAATGCAAGCGATTGCTAGAGCCACGGCGATATAAACTAATATTGATCCGCCTTGACCTGTAAAACCTGGGATAAATAAACCGCGTACATTTAAAAACACGGCCTTGCCAATGCTCAAACTATCACGCGGACCCGGTAGAGTCGCCAATACTGCCGAATACCAGAAGAAAATTTGCAATAACAATGGAATATTGCGGAATGTTTCAACATAAAAAACTGAGACTTTTTTAATCAACCAATTCTTAGAAAAGTACATAATCCCAATAATGAAGCCTAAAATAGTCGCTAGAATAATTCCTAGGAAGGACACCAAAATAGTATTAAGAAAACCCACTATAAAAACGCGCATATACGTGTCGGTAGATTCAAAGGGAATCAATGTCATCAATACATCGTAACCTGCCGCATTACTCAAAAAGCC